>CAZGWX010000118.1:0-7675 GCA_964529515.1 uncultured Acidimicrobiaceae bacterium | reverse complement strand
CTTCTCATCGGGATGGCGATCGTGGCGGTGCTCCTGGCTCTCGCCGGCCCGCTGACCCGCGACCTCCATCTCGGTGTCGAGTTCTCTGGTGGCTTGCTCCTCGAATACCAGACGGAGTCCCCGGTCGACGTCGACGCCATGCGCGACGAGATGACCGCCATCGGCCTACCGAGGGCAGTGGTCCAGACCTCGGGTCAGGGGAATCTCCTGATCCGGACCGTGCGCCTCGATCAGGATCAGCAGCAGGCCGTTGACGACGCCGTAGCCGCGAAATCTCCGGGGGCGGAGCGCGTCCGGTCCCAGTTCGTTGGCCCGACCGTCGGTGCCGAGCTCCGCAACAAGGCGCTGATCGCCATCGGCGTCGCGCTCCTGGTCCAGCTCATCTACTTGGCGATTCGGTTCCGGTGGACCATGGGCCTGGCCGCAGTGGCCGCAATGGTCCACGACGTGGCGATCCTGTTCGGGCTGTTCGCTTGGATGGGCAAGACGTTCGACGGCGTGTTCCTCGCCGCGCTCCTCACCGCCATCGGCTACTCGGTCAACGACTCAGTGGTCATCTTCGACCGCATCCGTGAGCAGCGGGGCCTCCACCCCAAGAAACTGCTCCAGGACACGGTCAACGACTCCTGCCTGCAGACCATCCCTCGCACCATCAACACCGGCATGGGCGCTCTCTTCGTCCTGTTCGCACTCTGGCTCCTGGGTGGGGACACGCTCGCCGACTTCGCGCTGGCACTGATCATCGGCACCGTGATCGGCACCTACTCGTCGGTGTTCACCGCGTCGCCAATCTTCCTGGCCCTGGAGACTCGCTTCCCGGCTCCGGAAATCGAGCCGGTCGACACCCAACGAGAGACACCCAAGGTCTACCGGGGCTGAAGTTGACGCACCCGAGGACGGCCGCTCTGACCGACCCCCGGCTGCCGGAGGTGGCGACGCTCCTGGGAACAACTCCTCCGCCTCCGCTCCAGGCAGCCGTTTCCGCCCTGGACGGCGAGATCTCGGAGACAGGGATCATTCAGGTCTCGTGGTCACCGGGCCGCAGCGTCACCGTGCGATACAAAGTTGGAGTCTCCGGCGGGCCGCTGGACGGTGAGCAGGCTTTCATCGCCACCGCCGGCCGGATCCCGGACGGGGCCATGCTGGTCGAAGACGACGACGGGGGGCGGGTCGGCATATGGCGCTTCCCCCACGATCCCGCCCTTCCTGCGCTTCCGTCGGCGATGGATGCCAAGTCCGCCGAAGAGGTGCTCGTCAGCCTGGGCGGTGCCCCAGGGCCGGCAACGACGCTCCTTCGCGCTTACCGGCCGGGCCGAAGGGCGGTGATCGAGGTACGCGGTGAACGCGAGCGGGCGTTCTTCAAGGTCGTGCGGCCCAAGGCGATCGAACGACTTCACCGAACGCACAAAACACTCGCCGATGTCCTCGTCGTGCCCGCCAGCCTCGGCTTCGACGACCGGCTCGGCCTCGTCGTCCTCCAGGCGATGCCAGGGGTCACGCTGCGACAGGCCATGTCCAATCCCGAGCTGGAAGTGCCCGACCCCGGCGTGGTGGCCGCGATGGTGGCCGATCTCCCCCGACCTGAAGGCCTCGAACCCACGTCGTCCCCACTCGACAGGGCTCAGGACATGATCCCGATGGTGGCCGCCTTGTGCCCGGAGCTCGACGCCAGGCTGGAGGCGTTGGCCGCGGGGATCGGCACCGAGACCCTTCCGGCCGACCGTCCGGTTCACGGCGACTACTACGAGTCCCAGCTCATGATCGATAACGGCAAGATCGTGGGGATCATCGACGTCGACACCTACGGGCTCGGGCGCGCCGCCGATGATCCGGCCACGATGCTCGCCCACCTCTCCATCTGGGGACCGATCAGCCCGCAGCCCGAGCGGATCAAGGCCTACGGCAACGCCCTGCTCCGGATCTGGGACACCATGGTCGACCCCGTCGACCTGCGTCGGCGAACAGCGGCGATGGCATTCATGCTGTCCACCGGGCCGTTCCGCGTCCAGACACCGAACTGGCCCGACGACATCGCAGTGCGGGTCGCCATCGCCGAACTCTGGGCCGAGAGCGCCCGTCGGGTAGATGAGAAGACTCTCATGCCCTTCTCAGAATGAACTCACCCTGGTCGGGGATCCTTCCCTCAGAAGTTGCCTCAGAGAAGGAGAAAACACATGCAGCTCAAGGAACAGATCAAGAAGAACTGGAAGGTCGTCACGGCGGTGACCGCGGTGTCGGCCATCGGGATCACAGGCCTGGCCGCGGCGGCCCCCGGGGCCAACGACGGGAACGTCGATCCCATCAATCTGAGTGACCGTACCGAGATCACCCAGGTGACCACGGCCACCAGCACTCCCAAGATCCCCGGCGTCTCGTTCGGCGACCTGGACCCCACCAACGACTCGCCGTTCGACTCCCTCGACACGGCAACCGCCAGCGTGAACACGGTCAGCCCGAACTCACCGATCTCAGCGGCGTCCCCGGTGTCGATCAACTCGCCCGCATCACCGGCCTCCCCGGTGTCGGTCGATTCCCCGGCTTCCCCGGTCAGCGTTGACTCTCCGGTCAGCGTGGACTCGCCGGACAGCGCCAGCGTCGATTCTCCCTGAACGACTGGGACCCAATGAGAAGGACCGCCCTTCGGGGCGGTCCTTTTTCGATGAGAGAACTCTCATCCCGGTCTCAGGGTCATCTCACACCGGCATTCGATCATTGACTCAAGCTTGCGAACAGAAGGAGACAACCATGCAGCTCAAGGATCAGATCAAGAAGAACTGGAAGGTCGTCACGGCGGTGACCGCGGTCTCGGCCATCGGAATCACGGGCCTGGCGATGGCCCAGCCCGGCAACAACGGGGCGGACCCCGATGCGATCAATCTCAACGATCGGACCGAGATCTCCCAGGTGAACACGACCACGGCACCCACGATCCCCGGTGTGTCATTCGGCGACCTGGACCCCACCAACGACTCGCCGTTCGACTCGCTGGACACGGCCACGGCCAGCGTGAACACGGTCAGCCCGAACTCACCGATCTCAGCGGCGTCCCCGGTGTCGGTCGACTCGCCGGCTAGCGCCAGCGTCGACTCCCCTTGAACCAGGGGAAACAGTCAGCAGAGGAGGGCCGCCCTACGGCGGCCCTCCTTTCTACCCTCACGTCATCATCGAACCCACCACCACTGAGCCCAAACGGCGCGCACGTTCGGCACGCTGGCGCATCCTCGGCTGGTACGTGGGCCTCCTCGCGTTCTCCCTGGCCGCAGCCCTCCTCATCCAGCGCACCTACCTCCTGGGGCAGGTGGTGAGCGACGCCGATGCCGCCCTCGACCAAGAGAGCGAGGAGCTCCGCTCCCTCGCCGGCGGGATCAACCCGGAGACCGGGGAGGAGTTCGCCGGCGATGTGGAAGCCATCTTCGACGTCTACTTCGACCGCAATGTGCCCTTGGCCGGCGAAATCGTGGTCACATTCGTCGACGCAAATCCGCATCGAGCGGGCCCCCGCAACCTGCCGATCCCCGCGGAACTCGTCGACACCTGGGCCGCGGTGGACACACCGAGACGCGACCAGGTCGACACCGACAACGGGCCGCTCCGCTACGTGGCGGTGCCGCTGCTCGACGACACCGGGAATCCCGGCGGCGTCTTCATCGCCGGCTTCTACCTGGCTGAACGCCAGGCGGCCGCCAACTCGATGATCCGGGCGGCTGCCATCGTCCTCGGCTCGATCTTCGTGCTCGCGTCGGTCGTGGCCTGGATTGCCGCGGGAGACGTGCTGCGGCCCGTCCGGCTCGTCACCGATGCGGCACAGAGCATCAGCGAGACCGACCTGAGCCAGCGCATCCCCGTGGAGAGCGACAACGAGATCGGACGGCTGGCCAGCACCTTCAACGGGATGCTCGACCGCCTGGAAGAGGCCTTCGCCACACAGCGGCGCTTCGTCGACGACGCCGGGCACGAGCTCCGGACCCCCATCACCGTGATCCGAGGCCAGTTGGAGCTGGCGGGTGACGACCCGGAGGAGCGCCAGCAGGCGATGGAGATCGTCAACAGTGAGCTCGACCGGATGTCACGGATCGTGGAGGACCTCCTCATCCTGGCCCGTTCGGAGACCCCGGAGTTCGTCGAGGCCCACCCCGTCGATCTCGGCGATTTCATGGACGAGATGAAGGTCAAGGTGGCGGGGCTCATTGGACGAGACGTGAGGGTCGTGGAGGCTGACCCTGGTGTGTTCATCGGCGACCCGCAGCGTCTCACCCAGGCGGTCACCAATCTCGTGCGCAACTCCGTGGAACATGGTGGTGAGGACGTCTCGGTGACCATGGGGGGCAGGCTCGACGGGTCTCAGGTGCGTATCTGGGTAGAGGACGATGGGCCCGGGGTGCCCGAGGAGGTCAAGGAGCACCTGTTCGAGAGGTTCTACCGGGGAGCAACGACACGCCGCACCGCGTTCGGCGCCGGCCTGGGGCTCGCCATCGTTCGTGCCATCGTCGAGGGCCATGGCGGGTCCATCGACCTGAAATCGCGCCCCGGGCGCACAAGATTCACCCTCAACCTGCCCGCGCAGCCATTCGAGGAGGATCCATGGCTCGCATCCTGATCGCCGAGGACGAGCCGGGTATCGCGTCGTTTCTCGAGAAGGGGCTCAAGGCCGCGGGTTACACGACGCTGGTCGTCGAAGACGGCCTCACCGCCGCCCACGCCGCCCGAGACGAGGACTTCGACCTGGTCATCCTCGATCTCGGACTGCCCCGCCGCGACGGCCATGAGGTTCTGGCAGAGATCCGGGGCCGCGGGGAGAGGCTGCCGGTCATCATCCTCACCGCCCGGACCGGGGTCAGCGACACCGTGGCGGGCCTCGAGGGCGGGGCGGACGACTACGTCACCAAGCCGTTCCGCTTCGAGGAGTTGCTCGCCAGGGTCAAGGTCCGCCTGAAGGACCAATCGTCGGACGCTCAAGACGCCAACGTGGTCGAGGCGGGCGACGTGTCCATCGACATTCGCACCCGGAAGGTCAGTGTTGGCGACCGGGAGATGGAGCTCTCGGCCAAGGAGTACACGATGCTGGAGACCTTCCTGCGCCACCCAGGCCAGGTCCTGTCCCGCCAGCAACTCCTGTCCCACGTCTGGGGTTACGACTTCGACCCCGGATCCAACGTCGTCGATGTCTACGTGGGCTACCTGCGTCGCAAGCTCGGCAAGGAACGCATCGAGACGGTGCGCGGAATGGGGTATCGCTTCGTCCCGAGCGACGGGTGACTCCGGTACGGTCGGTGCATGACGCTGACCGAACTGGCCGACCGCTATTGGGATGTCCGTAATGAGTACTCGCCAACGACCGCCACGGTGGCCGGAGTCCACGACTTCGATGACAGTCTGCGCCGCTTCGACGAGGGGTGGCTGGGCGAGATCGAGTCGAAGTTTGCCGGCGTGGCCGAGGGGGCGCGCGGTCTCGACACCTCCACCCTCACCACACAGGAGAGGATCACCCGGGAGCTTCTGATCTACGAGGCGTCGACGCTGGCGGCGGAGGTCCGCACCCGGTATCTGGTGGCGCCGATCGACCCCTTCCTCGGCCCGCACACTCGGATCCTGGGCGACACCCGGCAGAACACGGTCGCCGACGGCTCTCAGGCCGACCTGCTTCTCCGCCGCTACGAGCAGGTCCCCCCCTACCTGGAGGGCGCCCTCGCCATGCAGCGCGCCAACGCCGAGTCGGGCATGACCCCCGCCCGGGCCCCGGTGGAACGCGTCCTCGGCCAGCTCGACGGCTATGTCGGCTCGCCGCTCGACACCGACCCCTTCCTCGCGCTCAAGGTCCCGGGCGATGGCGGGGACTGGCGGGAGCGCGCCGAGGCGATCGTCACCGGAAAGATCAGGCCTGCCGTCGCCGCCTACGCCGAGGGCATACGCACTCATGTCGTCCCTCACGCCCGCCCCGACGAACGGTGCGGGCTGGTCTGGATGGAGGGCGGCGAGGAGATCTACGCCGCGCTGTTGAAGAAGTACACCCAGCTCGACATCAGCCCGCAGGAGATCCACGACACCGGCAAGCTCTGGGCGACCGAGTTCAACGCTGCGGAGTGGGTGGACATCGGAGGTACCGCTTTCGGCGTGACGACCAAAGACGAGGTGTTCTCCCGACTCCACAGTGACCCCACCCTCCGGTTTCAGACCGAGGACGAGATGCTCGACCACGCCCGGTCCGCAATCGAACGTGCCTGGGGAGCCGTGGTCGACTGGTTCGGAGCCCGTCCCGACACCAGTTGCGACGTGGTGCCGGTTCCCGCCGCCCAGGCGCCGGCGATGCCTCCGGCGTATTACCTGATGCCGCCGGTCGACCGCTCCCGCCCTGGCACCTACTTCCTCAATACCTATCGACCCGAAGAGAGGGACCGCTTCGAGTACGAGTCGATCCACTTCCACGAGGCCGTCCCCGGTCACCACTTCGATCGGTCACTGGCGGCGGAGCTCGAGGGCATCCCGACCTTCCGGAGGTACGCAGCGGTGTACGCCCACACTGAGGGCTGGGGTCTCTACGCAGAGCGTCTCGCCGACGAGATGGGCTTGTACAGCGGTCCGACCGACCGGCTCGGCATGGTCAGCGCCGACGCCTGGCGTGCCGGTCGACTCGTCACCGACACCGGCATGCACGCTCTCGGATGGTCACGCCAACAGGCCATTGACTTCCTCAGGGAGTGGACGCCCATCGGGCAACTGACCATCGCCCAAGAGGTCGACCGATACATCGGCATGGCCGGTCAGGCGGTGTCGTACAAGATCGGTCAGCTGGAGATCTCCCGCCTCCGCCGCCACGCCGAGAGTGAGCTCGGTGACCGGTTCGACATCAAAGGCTTCCACGACCAGATGCTGACCCACGGGGCCATGCCCCTGCCCATGCTGACTACGACCGTCGAGGAGTGGATTGCTTCGAGGCGATGATTGGGCGGAGAGGGAGGGATTTGAACCCTCGAAGGGGCTAATAACCCCTTACTCGCTTAGCAGGCGAGCGCCTTCGACCACTCGGCCACCTCTCCAATGTGTCGGGGTCAGACGACCCATGACGGCTACAGCGTACGGCTCTGGACGCCGTTCAGCGAGAGCCGCCCACCGCCGAGACGGCCTCGGTGAGAAGGTCGTGCGGGAGGGCGTGGGCGACCCGGCCCAGTCGCCCGGACGTGGTCTCGGCGGAGCAGAGGGCGTTGAGAATCGACTCCTCGGTGGCGTCTGCCGCAGCGTGAAAGATCGGATCCATTTCTTTCGGCGAGAGCGACGAGACGTTGATTGGCCCTTGCGCCTTGGCTGGCAGACGATTCCCTGTAGAGAACACCAGGAACAGGTCACCACTCGAGTCGTGGCCGTAGCCACCCACACGGCCGAGTCCCACCGTCACTCGCTTGGCGACCCTTCGACACTGAACTGGGAGGAGTGGGGCGTCGGTGGCAATCAGCACGATGATCGAGCCGCCGTTTGGTGGCTCGTCCCACGCCGACGGCACCCTCTCCTTGCCGATCGCCGCTCCTACCGCCACGCCATCGACCCGAAGATCCTCGCGCCGTCCATAGTTGGCCTGGACGAGCGCTCCGACCGTGAAGGTTCCCGCCTCGGTGGCGACGATCCGGGAAGACGTGCCGATGCCGCCCTTGAACTCATGACAAATCATCCCGGTGCCGCCGCC
>CAZGWX010000117.1:0-6421 GCA_964529515.1 uncultured Acidimicrobiaceae bacterium | reverse complement strand
GAATCCAAGGTCCCCATACAACTGACGGAGAGAATCCTGAGTTGTCAAACCAAAGACGCCGACGGCATCGGCATCCGGGCTCTCGTAACCCAAAGCCTCCAGGGCTGCCTGAAGTTGGGCGACATCCGGGCCAGAATCGCCCGGCCGAAGGTCTCGGTATGACGGAAGGTCACCGTCCAGGACGATCACCGGCCTACCCGAGAGGACTATCGGGACCTGACCGCTCGTGACAGCGTCACCAGCGGATGCGCGTACTGCTGTGACGACCATCTTGTTCGTTCCGACTGGCAACGAGGCCACAAGGTCGACACCTTCGGCGACAACCTGGCCTCTAACCACCACTTGTTCCACAAGTCGGCGCAACACGACTGGACTAGTGACGATCGACGGCTCAGGCGGGGCAGCATCAGCTGCGGCCTGTGCCGGACTCTTGATCCGCGCTCCAAGCCAGAGCGACGACAACGCGACAGCAACCAGTGCGCAGGCCATCCAAACAAGATGCACCCGCCTCCAGCGACGTCCCGGTGGATCCAGGAGGCCACTCGACTCCTCCGACGGCGGCTCCCCGGATGTGATTGGCGGCACGATAATCGAAAACCTATCCAGCGAGAATCTGGCGGGCCGCGTCGAGGGCAGACAGAAGCATCTCTTGGTAGGCGAGGATCTCACCCTCGAGGTCACCAGCCACCTTCGTCCGTGCCGCAGTAAGTGCCCGTTGAGCCGCAGCAACCGAACCGGACTCGACGGCACAGCCCGCGTCGTCTGTCGCGATGACGATCTCCGTCTCCCGCGCCGTGGCGGAGTCGCCGCCCTCGTAGCCCGATCCCGCCAGTACGACCGCGTCCGTATGGCTATCGACGTCCCACCCCTTCTCGTGCATACACGCCGACCACCGAGCCTCAGCGGCAATGAAGTCAGGGTCGCCCGCAGCCTCAGCCTGGATCTGACCCTCCATGTTGATGGCGATCGAGTTGAGTTCGATATAGCGGGCCAGATCCCCATATAGGAGGCGCCGGACATCCGAGATACACCCGTCCCGGGGCGTGGAGACGACCGCCCCATTCGGCAAAGTCACCTCGATCTCGTCGTCTGTGTCGCCTGTGATAAGAAGCGCGTACCGCCTCTGCTCCTCTGCCGAGAGGCCTTCGAATATCGCCCTATTGGCAGCTTCGGGATCAGCGTCCGCGACATCGCTGATCCGCTCTGAGAGTCCGTAGCCCTCCTTCGCCGCCATCTCGACATCGTCACTTCCGAAAGGAGGTAGGACAGTGTTGCCGGCAGCGGCCCTGAGCCTTTCCAACTCCTCGTAGGCGGTGGGGATGAACTCGAACCCTGCCTCGGCGGCGCAGCGACGGATGTACTCCTGCTCAGCGGCATGAAGCGTTCGCGCCTCGTCCCGGCTAAGGCCGAACTGAGCAACAGGCCCGTCAGGCAAATCGCTATCGACCAGCGTCGTTGGACTCGTGCCAGCCGACGAGCAAGACGCCACGAGCAGCCCGACCACCATGACCACATGCAGCATCGGCCACTGTCTTGAACGCGCGCGCAACAAGGCCATCAGGAGGCGCGTCAGAGAGCAATTGCCGCTGCCAGTAGCAGACTGACAATCCTCCTTCTCGCTGGGTTCTCTGCGATTGATACCGAGGGGGTGTGTTGCATGCCGGGTCCTTCTTCCTTCCGATTCGCCCGTTCACACCTGTGTGTGTCCGGCGGAGCCACGATGTCGCGCGAGAACTCAAGAAACTCCCACGGCTCGTCGGTGGACGACCGGCAGGGCTCAACCCTCCGGCTCATTGAGATCGGTGCTCCTGACCAACCCGTGCGTGGCGGCCCAGGCGACAAGGGCATACGTGTTGTCGAGAGCGAGGCTGTCGAGAATCCGTGCCACCAGACGCCTCGTGTGACGTTCGGACAGGTTCATCTCCATCGACGCACCAGCGGCGGACCCGCGGCGAATCAGCGCTCTGATGACTGCGACGTCACGTTCGCTAACGCGCGCCGACAGCCGCACTTGCCCCTGGTCATCAACGGACATTGAGGTGTTTGTGTCCGTCTCGTTGACGTTGTCGCGGCAAAGGACGCGACACATGGCCGATACCGGACAAAGAACTTGATAGGACTGGCCATCGAGGAGGATCGAATGAAGTCCGTCGTTCTAGCGGTCATCGTCGCGGTCGGGGCGCTGGTCCCGAGTGCCGAGCCCACGACCGCCGAGACGCCGATGCCGGGCTTGGCCCGCTTCGAGGGTCGCATCATCGACCTGGCGGAGGATTGGGATGACGCCCAAGCCTGCGTCGTATGGGATCAAGAGCATCTAGCCGAGTGTTTCCGCTCCGAAGCAGAGCTGATCGAGCACCTTTCGTCGTCGACTGAGGGTGGCGATGGTCAGACACTCGGAGTCCTGTCCACATGCGCCAGCAGCCTCAAGCTCTACGACGGGCTTGGATTCTCGGGCTCTGCCCTCTACCTCCATCAACGGACAACATGGATCAATCTATCCGACTACGGATGGGCCAACCGGACGTCCTCGTACAAGGTGGGCGCGTGTTCGTCGTACTTCGCAGATCTCGCAAACGGCGGAGGCGACTGGTACCCAACCTCGTACACGCAAGCGTACGACCAGGCCACATCGATGATCAGCGGGTGGAACAACAGAATCTCGTCGGTCTACCTCAGCTGAGCCGTGTCATCAGGAGGCGCTAGCCTGAACTTCGGATCGGAAGGTGAGGTGATCCCGGGTGACTCGTCACCACGTTCAGGATGATCTCGAGGCCGTGAGGGCATTCGAGGATCTATACCTTCAGACGTATCGGAAAACACTCGCGTACGCGTCGCGTCGGACATGCCAACCCGCAGACGCGCACGATGTCGTCGCCGAAACCTACGCAGTCGCTTGGAGGCGCGTCGATGAGTTCACCCGTGCGAACGCGCCACAGGCTTGGCTGTACCGAGTCGCCTATCTGACGCTCACCAATGAGCGGCGCAGCAACAAGCGCCGGTCGTCCCTGATCGAACGGATCGAGGCAGACGTGCGCACAGCTCAGTCGATCCCTAATCCCATCGAGGCCGTACGGGCCCGCGACGAGTTGACCAGAACCATCGCAGCGATGAGATCGCTCAACGCTCGGGACCAGGAGGTCCTCTTCCTGGCCGCCTTCGAGAACCTGAATCACGGTGAGATCGCGCAGGTCCTGGGCATCCAAAAGACGATTGTCAGGTCCGTCCTCCATCGGGCGCGGAAACGACTCTCCCTGTTGATCGAGATGGAGAGTGAGCGACAAGGCGTGCCTCCCGGACACAAAGACGTTGAAGCGGACCACGTGGACGGAGATACAGCTCATGGGTAAACGAGATGACGGACTTGATCGCGTCCGCGCACTAAACCCCGTCGACGAATCCGAAGTTGACGGACCAGATTCGCCACATGCTCAGGAACTCCTAGCCGACATCACGTCGGGGCCGAGGCGACCAAGTACCCGACACGCGGTGGTAGGAAGGCCGATGCGTGCGGCGCTGACACTCGGGGCTGTGGTCCTGGTCACAACCGCTGCTGCATGGGTCTGGACCTCCGTGATTGACAAGCCCAACGCGATCAGCTGCTATCAGGCCGCAGACCTGGACGCCGACATCGCCGCGGCACCTGCTGCCAATGAGGCGACGGCTGAGGCGTGTGCAACAGTATGGCGAGACGCAGTACTCGAGAATACGGAAATCGTCCCGATCGGATCAGTGCCGCCCCTCACGGCGTGCGTCGCCGAGAACGGCGGGCTCGCCGTGTTCCCAACCGATGACACGACCGTCTGCGATCAACTCGGCCTGGCCTACCCAGATCCCACTGACCAAGACCAAGCCAACAGCCTCAGAAGCGTCGAGGAAGCGTTGATCTCCTACTTCCAGTCGGAAGCCTGCATCCTAATGGCTGATGCCGAGGCAGAGGTGAGACGCATCCTGGATGATGCCGGACTAAATGACTGGACCATCCAACCACAACCCGAAAACCCCGATCGGCCGTGTTCCAGCCACTCCTTCTCGCCGGATTCGCAAACCGTACATCTGATTCCAATCCCACGGGGCTAGCCCCCGTCCTGGGCGTCGGCGACCAGCCAGCTCCAGTCCCAACCGACTTCGTTCTCGAAAGTGACGAGACATCCATGGTGCCCAAGGTCCGGACACAAGACCAGAAGGAGTTCCCCTCACAGGAGAGCCGAGCCGGAGCCGCAGTCGCGCGGTCTCGGCGTATGCGACAGGGCGCTTTCGCGATCGTCCGAGGACGCGCATAGGACGCGATCGGACGGGAGTCCTCGCGAAACGTCGAAAGCCAGCGAGCAGCGAAGGCCCAGGTCACACGGCCTTTCTGGAATCACCGCGAACTGCTGAGAAACTCCGGTATCACACTGAAAAACCGGAGGTCGACGGATCGACGCCGTCCCTGACCACCACCATCCAACTCGTTCGTCCACCGGCTGTTGTGGGTCCTCGGGGCGCACCGGTCTGACGACCACCATCCTGGAACGGTATCTAGGTTTAGGGCTCAGACATGGACGAAATCCAGGTAGTAGATCGGTTCTTCGAGTCCGTCTGGAATCGGGGAGAGTTCGAAGTCGGGCGACGGCTGTTCACTGACGACTTCCGCCACCACGATCTGGTCACCGGCACCGAGACCGATATCGACGGGTATTTCTCTTCGATCCAATCCCTCCGGCAGCAGCTCGACGTGACGTTCGAGGTGGCCGAGTTGGTCGCACAGGACGGGCGGGTCGCCTCACGATGGATAGCCCGCGCCATCATCGATTCGACTCGAAAGATCGAGATCAACGGGATGTCAATCGACCACGTCAGGAGCGGCCGCATCGCCGAGAACTGGACCGTGTGGGATCGCTTTGGGCTGGCCGCTCAGGCGCCCGGCCTCATCGGCTGATCTGCGGGACGCTCCTCAAGCGGGTTGACCGTGAACTCGGTGCCCCCTGGATCGGCCATCACCACCGCGTCCTCCCGCTCGCCGAGCCGGTTGGCGCCGAGCCCGACGAGCCGGGCTACCTCCGCGGCCGGATCTCCTGCGGTCAGGTCGAACCACTGTCGCTTGGTCCCGTACGGCCGCATCCCGGTGCGGACATCCCAGGAGAGCTTCGTCCCGCCGAGAGGTGACTGGATGACGGTCTGGTTGCCACGATCCCAAACGAGCGGCCACCCGAGAGCCTCACTCCAGAACCGGCCTGCCTCAGGCGGCCCGTGATCGGTGGCCTCGGCGAGGAACCCGGCACCGGCCAGAAACTGGTTGTCCGGATCGATGACACAGAACTCGTTGCGTCCGGGGTCGGCCATGACGACATACCCCTCTTCGGGTTGCTGGCGGATGATGCGGCCGCCAAGAGCCTGGACCCGTCTCACGGTGCGCACCTGATCGTCGAGGTCGGTGCTGGTCAGATGGAGATGGAGGCGGTTGGGCCCGGTCTTCTCATCGATATCGGTCTCAACGAACCGGAGTCCTATCTGAGTGTCGTCCCCCGGCACCCATGGGCCGCGATCCTCGGTCACGACGTCCCGCCCGAGCAGCTCCGCCCAGAAGGAGGCCACGTCGCTCGCGTCGCGGACCTCAAAACTCACAGCCACCAGGCGAACGCTCACACCGAGACGCTAACGCAGAGGGCTCCACGGACGAGGGGTGCCGGCATGCCTGACAAGTGGCATGGGCTAGCGTCGCCACGTGAGCGCGACTGAGTCGGGACCTACCGATCACGTCCGAGCAGCCGAGGTGATCGCCTCGATGTGCCTGGCGACCGACCTCGGGATGGGATTCCCTTTCGAGCACGGACTCCAGGCAACGATGATCACGATGCGGCTGGCCGAGTCACTCGACGTTGACGCCGAGACCAGGTCGCGGACCTACTACGCCTGCCTGCTCATGTACGCGGGTTGCACCGTCGACGGGGTCGAAAGGACGGAGATCTTCGGCGGAAACATGACCGAGCATCACACGCATCGACAGTTCGGCTCCAGGACCGAGAGCCTCGCCGGAGTGATGCGGGCCCTGCCCACACCAGACGCGGGGGTGGCTCGACGCGGGTGGCAGATCGCCCGCGGTCTCCCCCGAGCGAGCCGGTTCATGTCCGGCCACATCGTGTCGCTGTGTGAGGTCGCAGGAATGCTGGCCCAGCGACTCGGCCTACCCGAGTCGGTCACCGCGATGTTCCCGCTGCTCACGGAGCGTTGGGACGGCAAGAGCGTCCTCGGGCGCGCCCAGGGCGAGGAGATCCCGCTGCCCCTTCGAATCATCCACGTCGGTCGGGACGCCGCCTACCAGAGACTGATCGGCGACAACGAGTACGTCGCCAAGGTGGTCAGGAAGAGGTCGGGCGGGGCTTTCGACCCGGGAGTAGCGGACGTATTCGCGGCTCAGGCCGACGCCATCCTCGGCCCAGCG
>CAZGWX010000116.1:0-3732 GCA_964529515.1 uncultured Acidimicrobiaceae bacterium | reverse complement strand
GTTCATCCCCACGGTCGCCAAGCGTGGTGCCGCCATCATCGAGGCGAGGGGAGCGTCGTCGGCGGCGTCGGCGGCCAACGCGGCGATTTCGCACGTTCGCGACTGGTTCGCGGGCACGCCCCAGGACGACTGGGTGTCGATGGCTGTGGTGTCGGACGGGTCCTACGGAGTGCCCGAAGGTCTCGTATCATCGTTCCCCTGCACTACGAGCGGCGGCCGGTGGCGGATAGTCCAGGGTCTTGAGATCGACGACTTCTCGCGCTCGCGGATCGACGCCAGCGCCGCCGAGCTCGAGGAGGAGCGAGACGCGGTCAGGGACCTCGGGCTGATCTAGCGCTTGATGTCGACGCCGCCGAAGATGACGGTGGCGTTGACTTCGAGCTGTGGCGCATTCTCTGCCACTGGGGCCTTGGTCTTGTTGTCGATCCCGCCGAAGATGGGCTGGCCTCGCACGACCACATGCCAGTCCGAGGGCACCTTGACCTCGACGCCGCCGAACGCGGCGAAGACGTCCAGGCGTGCTCCCGGGGCCAGCCCCGCCTGACGCAGATCGACATCAGCGCCTCCGAAGACGGCGGTGACACTGCCGCCCTTGAAGCTCTGCGAGCTCGTGTTGAGGTTGCTCCCGGAGAACACGTTGAAGCTGTTGATCTCATCCGCCGCCGTCTGCTTCCCGCCCAGGTTGCGGCCGAAGATGACGAACAGGCCCAGGATGATCAGCGCCGCGGGGACGATCAGGTCGCGGAGGTCGATGACGTCCAAGCGGGACAGCAGGAACACCACGCCGGCTCCGACGATGATCAAGGCAATGCCCCAGTGCCGGGGGTTGGCCATAAAGGACAGTACTCCAGCGAAGATCAAGACGACGGGCCACCAGATGCTGAACACCTCACCGGAGTCGATGATGTCGGCGTTACCCAAGAGCAGAATGACACCGGCCGCGAGGACCACTCCACCGAAGAACAATCGACCCCAGTTCATGCGTGAGACTCTACGCGTCAGTACTCGACGTCGATGCCACCGATGGCCGCACTCCACTGGGCGATAGCCGCCTGATGCTGCATCAGCTTGGCGAGGTTGCCCGACACCTTGAGCTTGCCGGTCATGAAGGCGGTCTGGGTGTTCATCTGGCCCTGGGATATGGCGCTGGCGGTGTCGTAGGACTGCTTGACCGTGACGTCTGGTGCCGCGATCTCGCCGAGGGACATCGTCGCCTTGCCACCCTTGGCCGACAGGTAGTAATTGACCTCGCCCTCGGGGCTGTCTTCCGTTTGGAACTGGATGCCGAGGTCTGAGGTGCCGATGGCGTTCTTCCAGCCTTCGTGATCGTTCAGGGCTGCGGTCACTTCAGCGGCCCACTCTTCGGAGAGGAACTTGGACACAGATGCTCCTTGTGTTTGTTGGTGAACCCGGATCGTACCCCGCCCGCGCGAGGTAGCTCCCGGTGGGATCAGGCGCTGCGTGCGGCTTTGGCCAGCTTGCCCAGTTCGGCCGCCGCGGCCCGGGCCATCGGAGCCAGGGGCTGGCGGGGAAGACCGGGTTGGAGGCCGATCCCGGCTGCGGCCGCCTTGATTCCGGGGACGCCGTGCGCCTCGACCGCAGACGAGAGGCTGGTCAGCTTCTTCTGCGCCGCCCGCGCCGAGGTGGGGTTGTCGCCAGCCTGGCGGAGCACCCCGAGCACGAGGTCCGGGGCGTAATTGCCCGAGGCGCTGATCGCGCCGTAGCACCCGACCGCCATGGCGGCGGTGAAGGCCCGTGAGGCCCCGTTGTAGAGGATGAAGTCGTTCGGCGTGGCGTCGACGATGGCCTGGAGGCGCACGACGTCGCCCGACGAGTCCTTCATTCCGACGACGTTGCGATGGCGGGCCAGCTTCTCGATGGTGGGGACGGGGAGGCTGTAGCCGGTGTAGGGCGGTACCGAGTAGAGGAGGACCGGAATCGTCGAGTGGTCGGCGATGACTCCGAAATAGCGAGCAACTGCCTCGTCGCGGCCCCGGGCCATGGTGGTCGGCGTGAGGACGAGGAGGCTGTCGGCTCCGGCGTCGGTTGCTTCGTCCACCAGACGCAGACCGGCGCGGGTGGTCTCGGCGGCGATCCCGACCATGAGGTGGGTCTTCCGCCGTCGGACGGACTTGGTAAGCCGGGCGCGCTCGCCAGGCTCGACATACGGGCCCTCGCCGGTCGACCCGGCGAGCAGGAAGCCTTCGTAACCGGCCTCGGCCAGCAACCTGACGTTGTGGGCATGGGCCTTGAGGTCGAGTTCGCCGGCGGCAGTGAAAGGCGTGACCAGCGCCGGGAGATATACGGGGACTTCGGGCATACCCGCTCGAGAATAGGTGCCTGCAGTGCCCGTCAGGCGTTGGGTGGCGGTGGCTCGATCCGGAACACCGCGTCGTCAGTCCAACTCACGGTGCCCGACCACCAGAGGAACCCGGTCTGCCATGGATGGGTGTACTCGAGGCGGACTCCGATCCAGTACGGCTCGCCGCCGGGGTTGAGCCGGTCGCCGGGCTCCCAATTGGACGCCGGGCTGTGAATCGTCCAGAACGGGCACTGTGGGACCGGCGTATCTCCCGAGCCGGTTGGCCGGTAGACCGCCGCGAGGCTGCCCGATCCCGGGTAGCCCCCGTTTCCGTCGGATCGGTAGATGTGTACGCGCGAGATGTTCCCGACCCGGAAAGACTGCAGAGCACCTGCTGTGGCCTCCAGAATCGTGCAGTCGGCCTCGTTGTAGTTGGCAGCGGACGCGGCGACCCGCGCTCCCTCGCGGGTGGCAATGGTCACCGAGAGCCAGTCACGAAGTGCCATCCCGTATTCGAACGCACCCAACGCGAGTGTGAGCAGAAGGACGAATATGAACGAGAACTCAACGAGGGTGGCGCCCCGCTCATCCCGTCTCAGCAGTCGACGGATGTTTCTCACGGCGCCGCCGGGGGATCGTTGGGAACAAGACGGACGGGGTTGCCGATGACTCGAGCGGCCCAGGTCGTGCGGTCCTGGGACGTGGTGCCGAGTTCGAGCCTCATGGTCCAATAGCAGTTCGGATCCATCGGGCTCGTGGCGCAGGTGTAACTGGTGGGGATATTGATCTTCGAATTGAGCCACTCACCGTTGAATTGGGCCGTGCCACTGATCGTGCTTCGAATACGACAGGGATTCACCGTGCCGCCGCCCGAGCCCTGCCCATTGGTCGCAGTCCAGCTGCATGCCGCGCTGCTGTTGTGCGGGTTTCGCACCTCAACCCAGGCGTTGCCGCTGGGGTTCTCACCCGGGTCGAAGAAGTCGAGCAGCAGCGTCTTGCCGGCATGGCTCTCGGCCACTTCGGCCAGATAGACGGTTGCGATCGACGACCCTCCCGAGTTGGTGAAGATGGACATGTCATTGATCGCGTAGACCCGTGCGTTGGCTCCTGAAGATGGCGACGTCGAGACCCCCACGGAGTATGCGTTGTTGCCTCCACCGCCACTGCTCCGCACGTTGAGGATGTAGATCCCCGGTGTCGCCGGGCTGATATTGCAGATAGTGGTCCAGTTGTTGATGGATGAGCCGTTGCCTGGCCCAAAGGACTGTGTGCTGCAGGCGGTGGTCGAGTTGTCCGTTGGATCCAGCGGGGTGTCATCGGGTCGGTACACCGTGTAGTGCGTGGTCACCTCGGAGCCGTCGGCTATGCAGTCTCCGGTCTGGACCTGACATGGGTTCGACCCGCTCCTCTGATAGAAGCCGGCGTCGAAG
>CAZGWX010000115.1:0-5274 GCA_964529515.1 uncultured Acidimicrobiaceae bacterium | reverse complement strand
GCCGCACCGACTCGGCGACGTCGTCGTAGGGACTGTCGAACCGCTGCAGGACCCACTCGGGACGCTGGCCGGTCTCTGCCTCCAGGTCGGCGACAAATGAGGCCTCGTCGACCTTCTCCAGCCCGCAGTCGGTGTGATGGATCATGATCACCTCGCGGGTGCCCAGCAGGCGCTGGCTGAGGCACACCGACCGGATCACGTCGTCGGTGACCACTCCCCCGGCGTTGCGCACCACGTGAGCTTCGCCCTTCCCCAACCCGAGCATGGCGAACACATCCATCCGGGAGTCCATGCAGGTGACGACGGCCAGCTTCCGGGTCGGCGAGACGGACAAGCCCGCATCCACGAATCCGGCGCGGTAGACGACGTTGTTGGCGGCGAGCTCGTCGGCGTTCGGCCTGAAGCCGGGATCGATCAACGGAGGACCTCGGCGAGGGCGGAATAGGCCCAGTCCAGGTCATCGATTCTCACCGACTCCCCCGGCTTGTGCGCCAGCGCCGTCTCTCCAGGCCCGAAGTTGACCGCAGGGACACCACGCTCGGCGAGCTGTGCCACATCGGTCCAGCCCTGCTTGTGGCCGATCTCGGCAGAGGCAGCCTCGGCGAGGCGGGTGAACAGCGGGTGGCCCAGCGCCGGATAGGCAGCGGGGCTGGCGTCGTTGATCTCGAACCCGTCGGCTTCCGAGCAGACCTGACGGAGCCGCTCCATGGCCTCCTCGGTCGTCCGGTCGGGCGAGAACCGGTAGTTGACGTTGAGCTCGAACCGGGCCGGGATGATGTTGTTGGCCACACCGCCTTGGGCCCGAGTCACCGAGATCACCTCCTTGAACGGCAGGCCCTCGATGGGGTGGAGTTCAGGCTCGAGCCGGCCCATCATCTCGAGGAAGCCGGCAGCACGGGTGATGGCGTTGACCCCCTGCCAGGGCCGAGCCGAGTGGGCCGCCTCTCCGTCGAACCAGACCAGGGCGTTCACAGATCCCTGGCAGCCGGCGTGCATCTCCCGGTTTGTCGGTTCCATGACGATTCCAGCCTCGGCCTCGACCAGTTCGGGATGGACGTCGAGGATGGGCGCCAGCTGGTTGCCCGACAGCGCTCCCTCCTCACCGGCGTAGAAGACGCCGACGATTCGGTCTGTCCCCAGGTCCTCGATGAGGTGGACCATCACGGCCAGGCCCCCCTTCATGTCGGTGGTCCCAAGACCGTGCACCCTGTCGCCGTCGACCCGGGCACCGGCGTCACCCTGGAGTGGGACGGTGTCGGTGTGGCCCACAAGGAGGATCTTGCCTGGGGCTGGCTCGCCCACCACCAGTGAGTCGGCGACCAGGCTCACGGGCCGGCGTCCCTCGAAGCGCGCCGCGAGGGCCTCCTGGATCTCCTGTTCACTCCCCGTCGGAGACGGGATGCCCACCAGCCAGGTGAGCGTGTCGACCAGCGACATCACACCGCGGCGGCAATGCGGCCGGCGGTGGTGAACACGGCCGGATCGGGATAGTCCTCGCAGTAGTTGTACGCATAGGCGACCCGAATCTGGCCGTTGCGGTCGACGATGAACTCCCCCGACTGCATCCACCCGTCGTCGACGAGGTTGTATCCGCGGGACCGCCGGTCCTCGATCATGGCCTTCCCCGCTTCGAGGCTGAGGTCGCAGTACTCCGGTGGGGCGTCGTAGAGCACCTGTTCCACCGACCAGTGCCCGAGTCCGAACGCCTTGTGGGCGGTGTAGTCCGGGTCGGCCAGGGTCAGCACCGGAAGCTGGTTCCGTTCGGCGTAGGCGTCGACCCGCTCCGGATCTCCCGGGGCGACCACGACAACCTCTAGTCCCGCGTCTCGGTACGAGTCCACCTCTTCGATCAGCCGACGGGCCCGTTCTCGCCCACAGCCGCATCCAAGATGGCGCCACAGCAGGATGAGCGCGGTCTTCTCGGCCCAAGCGGACGAGAGTTGTACCTCGGAGCCGTCCCGGCCGTAAACGGTCACTTCGGGGGCGGCATCGCCTCGACGCAGCGGCCTCCCTTCGATGGTGGGGCCGGCCATCCATCCATCGAGCCAACGGTTCTCGGCCGACATGACAAGGGCCATGAATTCACGATCTGACATGTCGCAAACCCTAACGGCGTGCCGGGGCGGCCGCGAGCCTGCCGCCGGGGTTGGGAGCTACCCTCCCCGCCCGTGAGCCGAGCAGCTGCCACAGGCATAGCCACCTACTCCGGCGACAAGGTCCTGGATGTCTGGTTTCCCGACCCGACCTCGACCGACGCCACGATGGTCGCCGGTCTCGAAGGCGCCGACCCGGCACGCGGTGTGCACCGCCGCACCGTGACCACGGTTATCAGCGACCTGTCGGTGCCGCCGGCCACTCCGCAGGACGCCTACCTCCGCCTCCACCTCATCTCCCACCGGCTCTACCGCCCCAACGAGATCAACCTCGACGGAATCTTCAGCGTCCTCAACACGGTGGTCTGGACCAACCAGGGACCATGCGATCCCGAAGGGTTCGCCATGTCCAAGGCCCGGCTGATGGCCGAGAGCCGGAGCGCGCTCGTGTCGTCCGTGGACAAGTTCCCCCGCATGTCCGACTACGTGGTTCCCTCCGGAGTGCGTGTCGCCGACGCCGACCGGGTGCGTCTCGGCGCCTATCTCGGCGAGGGCACGACGGTGATGCACGAAGGCTTCGTCAACTTCAACGCCGGGACACTGGGCAAGTCGATGGTCGAGGGCCGCATCTCGTCCGGGGTTGTCGTCGGCGACGGCAGCGACATAGGGGGCGGGTCGTCGATCATGGGCCCCCTCTCCGGTGGCGGCACCGAGAAGATCACCATCGGGGAGCGCTGCCTCCTGGGAGCGAACTCGGGGATCGGAATCTCCCTGGGCGACGATTGCGTGGTGGAGGCCGGCCTCTATGTGACTGCAGGGACGGTGATCACCCTCCCCGACGGGGTGACGAGCAAGGCCCGGGAGATGTCCGGGATCTCCGGGATGCTATTCCGCCGCAACTCCACCACCGGTGCGGTAGAAGCTCTGCCCCGCGAGGGTTCATGGGGCGGCCTCAACGAGGCGCTCCACCGGAACTAGCCGTCGGGCTCGCTTTGCTCGTTCCCCCTCCGGCTTCGCCGCAGTCCCTCGACCTTCGCCCGGAGGAGAAATCCTGAATGGGCACTACGGTGGGCTCATGCCGTATCGGCTGATCTACATCGGGCTCGGACTGCTCGGAGCGGCCGCCCTGATTCTGGGCTTCGTCTTCGCCAAGGAGGGCGAGGGGGTCGAACTGCCGGGGGCGTTGGTGTCGGTTTCGCCGGAACCGGGCGAGATGGTCCCGCCTCAGGCCACACTGGAAGTGGTCCTCCCGGTTGGCTACCGGGCGCAGATCTGGGTCAACGGATGGCCGGTGACCGAGTTCACGCTCATCGAGGCCACCGGCGTTCACCGCTGGGCGCCGTCGGCCAACGACCCCAACATCCAGTCCTGGTCCTCCGGCACCCAACGGGTGCGGATCACATGGGACACCTACACCGGACTCCCCGACCCCGGCGAGTTCGAGTGGACCTTTCGCGTGGGCTGAGGGGAAGACATCAGGCCGCGCTAGGGCGTAATTGACTTCGGACCTCACCCCCTCCCCGCCTTCGGCGGTACTCCCCCACAAGTGGGGAGAAATCCTGAAGCGGTGACGCTCTAACCGAGAGCGGCAAGGCCCTCTTCAAGGACCTTGCGGAAGGTGGCGTCGTCGATGATCGGTACGCCGACTTCCTCTGCCTTCTTGGTCTTGGACGCCCCGGGCGACTCGCCGACCACCAGCGCCGTGGTCTTGGATGAGACCGAGCCGGTGACCTTGCCCCCGCGGGCTTCGACCGCGGCCTCGGCCTCCTCCCGGGTCATCCCCTCCAGCGTTCCCGAGACGACGAACACTGCTCCTGCCAACAGATCGGAGGAAGCTTCGCTCTCGGGGGCATCATCGGCGAGCCTGACTCCGGCTTCACCGAGCTTGGAGACCAGCCGGCGGTTCGCCTCGTCGAGCGACCACTCCCGCACACCGGCGGCGATGATCGGACCGATACCTTCGACCTCGGCGATCTCCTCTTCGGAAGCGTCCATCAGAGCAGGAAGACTTCCGAAGTGGCGCGCCAGCGTGCGTGCGACCGTGCCTCCGACGTGCCGGATGCCCAGGGCGGTGAGGAGCCGGGCCGCCGGACGGTCCTTGGCTGCCTCGATGGCGGCCTTCAGCTTCCCGACCGACGTCTCCTTCCAACCGGGGAGTTCGAGCAAGTGGTCGGCGTCGAACGTGAAGATGTCGGCCGGGTCGACGATCAGGCCCTTGTTGAGGAGCAGGTCGATCGTCTTGTAGCCGAGGTGCTCGATGTCCATGCCGCCACGCCCGGCGAAGTGGAACAGCCACTCCCGGACGCGCGACGGGCACTCGAAGCCCCCGGTGCAACGTGCCACCGCCTCCCCCTCGGGACGAACGATGGGGTTGCCGCAGAACGGGCACTTCGCGGGCATCTTCCAGACCTTCTCCGCCCCGGTGCGCACCGCCACCACAGGTCCGACCACTTCCGGGATCACGTCACCCGCCCGTCGCACGATTACCTGGTCACCGATCCGGACGTCCTTCAGGGCGACCTGGTCGGCGTTGTGCAAGGTGGCCAAGCCCACCGTGGCGCCGCCGACGAAGACGGGCTCGAGCACGGCGAACGGCGTGGCCGCGCCGGTGCGCCCGATGTTGATACGGATGTCCCGCAGCAGGGTGACCTGCTCCTCCGGGGGAAACTTGAAGGCGATCGCCCACCGCGGCGCTTTGGCGGTATATCCCAGCCGCGCCTGCTCGGCCAGAGAGTCGACCTTGATGACCACACCGTCGGTCTGGTACCCGACGTCGTGGCGGCGCCGCTCGGCACGCTCCACGAACCCGTACACCTCTTCGATCGTGTCGAGTCGTGCGCTCTCCGGGTTGGTCCTGAAGCCGAGCTCCGCCAGGTACTGGACAGTCTCCCAGTGGGTCTCCAGATCGGGTCCCCCCTCGATCAAGCCGAGTTGATACACCCAGATCCCAAGCTGGCGGCCGGCTGTCACACCCGGGTCCTTTTGGCGGACCGACCCGGCCGCGGCGTTGCGGGGGTTGGCGAAGATCTGCTTGCCGGCCTCGGCCTGGCGCTCGTTGAGCTCCTCGAAGGCCTTCTCCGGCATGTACACCTCACCCCGCACCTCCAAGAGAGGCGGCGGGTCTTCGGTCAGGAGGCGCAGAGGCACCGACTGGACCGTGCGGAGGTTGACGGTGATGTCC
>CAZGWX010000114.1:0-7327 GCA_964529515.1 uncultured Acidimicrobiaceae bacterium | reverse complement strand
TCTCCAAGCGCGATGATCGAATCGACTACGGCTTGGGCCCGTTCGATCGGGAACGGGACGTCCCAGTCCTGCATCTTGGCGACATCGGGGTTGTTGCGGCGTGCGTGGAAGATGGCGACGTCATCAGCCTCGAACGGGCGGATGACCAGGCGGTCGGTGTGGATCGGTTGGAACATGGCCGCCGGATTCTGCCGTTGTCGTCCCGGCCGCTGCTGGTGATTTCTCAACCGACTACGCGAGAAAGCCGGTGCCGGAGATTCCGACACCGGCTTCTGCGTCGTATCAGCTGCCGACGGTGGAGGTGGTAGTGCCCCCGGGCAGTGTGGTGGTCGTGTCGAGCCCCGGCATGGTGGTGCCGGCGCCAGGCAGTGTGGTCCCGGTGCCCGGGTCGTCATCGGTGGCGCACGCGCCGAGCAGAAGAACGCCCGACAGGGCCATCGACGTCGCTACCCACCGCAGTTTCTTGTTGGTCATATCTGTCGCTCCTTGTAGAAGCGCTCCGGTTCGGAGCTGCATGCCTCCAATACCCGATTTCGAGCCTTGAAACACGCAGACGATTGACGGGACGCACTACCAGATGGGAAGTACAGGCAGCCCTAGTCCCCGAGCGGCAGCAGCCTGATGTCGATCGAAAGTGAACAAGCTCACGGAAGTGCCAAGTCGACGAGCCGCCGCGAGGTGGAGAGCGTCCAGAGTTCTGACGCCCGTTTGCTCAGCGACGGTCGCAGCGATCTCGCACGTAGTGCTGTCGAGTTCCACAATCGCGAACATGGCCCAATCGTCGAGGGCATCCCGCCGCGCTTCCATCAGGGCGGCGCCGGTGAGGTGACGCGGGAGATGTCGACGCAGTTCGACCATGGTGTGTCGAGCTGTAACCAGACTCGAGTCCCCACCGAGGATTTCGTCGACGAGGTCCGACTGCGGCTCGGCCACGTAACGCTTGAGCAGCGCACTCGTATCGACGTACAGTGTCAATCGCGTCGATCCTCGGCGAGCACGTCTTCGGTACGGCGTTCAGACGAATGTCGGCGGATCTTGCGCAACCCCGATCTACTCGCGGGAGTGACCCAACCCTCGGCTACCGCATCCGACAGGTCGACGGTTCCGAGCAACGGGCCGAGGGTGGCAACCGGTTTTCCGCGGTCGGTCACCGTGATCAGTTCCCCTTCCGCGGCTCGCCGCAGGTAGAACGAGAGCTTGGCTTTCAGTTCTCTCACCGCAACATCCATGTAGTCATGTTATCGGAATTGGTGACCACATCAGGCGAAGAAGGTCCCGGGTCGCGGCTGGCGCCCCGCCGACTCGTCGTATGCGTCCTCCCAGGGGAACCGCCCCTTGTCGTCGTCGTAGGTGACCTGCAGGACCGCCACCGAGAATTCGGCGGGCCGCTGATAGAAGCGGTTGGCCGAGAACACAACCTCGCCGGGGTTGGGCACTTGCTCGAGTACCACACGGCGATTCCATCCCTCGGCGGTGACCATCTGCCCGGGGATCAGTGTCTCGCCGGAGCGCACCCTCTCGCCGAGGTCGTTGAGCATCAAGGACGCGTCACCAGCCGAGAGGTCAAAGACAAGGAACTCGGCGTGCCCCAGCCCGAACATGCCCACCGTGTAGGCGAACGAGGGCTGGTCGGGGTCCTCGTGGGCGTCGCAACCCGGCACGTTGCAGATCCCTCCTCCCACGTACTGGATCATCCAGCCGTGACGGCGGATGATGGCCACGGTGTTGGCGTCGTCCTGGTCGATCCACGCTTGTGTTCGGGCGTCCATGTCGGCTCCTCTCCGAACCGTTCCCAATCGGAAGCTACGGGCCGGAACGGAGCGCCACAAGACCCTTCGAGGAGTGGATGCCAGCAGATGATCGCACGATCCGGTTCGCGACATGGCTGACACCATGCTTTCGACGGTGAGCAAAAGGCTCCGTGTGCGACAATCGGTTTTCATGGCCGGCGAGGCGCTCCCGAGTGGAATCGTCACCTTCCTGTTTTCGGACATCGAGGGCTCGACCCGCCTGTTCCGTGAACTCGGGGACCGCTTCCCCGAAGTCCTCGATCTCCACAATCAGGCATTGAGGAAGGTCTGGGTGGACCACTCGGGGGTCGAGATTTCGACCGAGGGCGACTCCTTCCTCGTGGCGTTCACGAGTGCAGACCAAGCGATCCAGGCCGCGGCCTCGGGCCAGCGGGCACTGGCGGAAGTGGACTGGCCGCATGGCATCACCCTCAAGGTGAGGATGGGTCTGCACAGCGGCCTGGCCGCTCCGCGTGGCGACGGATACGTTTCGATCACCCTCCACCAGGCTTCAAGGGTGATCGGGGTTGCCCACGGCGGACAGATCGTCGTTTCGCAGGACACTGCCTTCGTCGTCGGCCGGGACCTCGGGTTGTCTCTCCGGCCGTTGGGCCGGTTCCGGGTTCGGGATTTCGCGGAGCCCATTCGCCTCTACCAGGTGGTCGGCGCGGGGATCGAAGAGAACTTTCCTGCCCTTCGCGCCACGCCGGCCGACAAGCACAACATCCTGGGCAAGACGGACCCGATCATCGGGCGCGAGGAGATGTTGTCGACCCTTGTCGGGCATGTTGAACCTCGCCGCCTCTTGACATTGCTTGGACCGGGGGGAGTCGGGAAGTCGCGGCTCGCCACCGAGCTGGGCCTTCGTATCGCTCCCTCCTGGGACGACGGCGTGTGGTTCGTCGATCTGGCCGGCCTGACGGACTCCGACTTGGTGCCCGGCGCCGTAGCGGATGCGATTGGGGCTCCCGCACGGTCGGACGGTGCAAGGACGGATGACGTGATCGGCCATCTCGAGAGCCAGCGGTCGGTCGTGATCCTCGACAACTGTGAGCACCTGATCGAGGCGTGCCGTGTCCTGGTGATGGCGGTCATCGCAGGGTGTGACAGCGTGGCCCTGATCGCCACCAGTCGCGAACCCCTGCATGCCCCGGGTGAAGTGCGGTGGCCGATCGAGCCTCTCGCTGTCCCGGCGGATGCCGCGTCGACCGAGGAGATACTCGCCTCGCCGGCGATCCGGCTCCTGGGCGAGCGGGGCGCCTCGGCGCGACCGGGCTTCGAGGTAGACGAGCAGGCGGCCGAGGTGGCGGCCCAGATCGTTCGTCATCTCGACGGCTTGCCCCTTCTGGTCGAACTCGCCGCGGCTGCTCTCGCTGTGCGCTCGCCACGTGAGATTCTCGAGGGACTCGAGGCCAACGCACGATTCTTGAAGAGCCGGGACCCACTCATGTCGGAGCGGCATCGCACGGTGGAGGGGCTCTTGAACTGGAGTTACAGGCTCCTGGATGAATCCGAGCAGGAAGCCCTCCGACGACTCTCCGTTTTCGCTTCCGGCTTCAATCGCTCCGCCGCGCTGGTCGCCATCTCTGGTGGCGACATGGAGGGGAGCGGAGCAGACGAGGTCCTCTGGTCGTTGGTCGAGCGATCGCTCGTTGCCTCCGATTTCGAAACGGACGAGACCAGATACCACCTGTACGAGACCGTCCGGACTTATGCCAGACAGAGACTGGACGAAGCCGCTGAGACCGGGGTCGTGGCAACACGACTCGCCGAGTGGTACCTCGGGCGCTTAGGTCCGTGGTTCCCTCCGGACCGGGCTTGGGCTTCCGAGCTGAGGGACGAGCTGGACAACCTACGCGGCGTTGTGCCGCTCATCCCCGGGTCCGACCAGGAGCTGGCACAGCAGATCGCATGCTCGATTGGGCGCTATCACGACGCAACGCAGGGCTTCCAGGAGGGGATCCGCGAGCTGACCCGACTCGCAAGTCTCCTGGGCGAACCGACCGCTACCCGCGTATCCCTCCTGGCGACGCTGGGATACCTCCACCTCCGGGGAGGCCAGGTCGATCAGGCCACCCAGCTGCTCGAAGCTGCCGAGGATCTCAGCATGGCCCACGGATCGCCGGACTGGGACGACGTGGCCATCGAGCGGACGCGTGGGGAGATCACCCGCCGGGTTGGCGATCTCCCCGATGCGATTGCCATCGCCAAGCAGGCTCTGGAGAAGCCACTCAGCGACCGGGGACGCGCCCGCATGTACAACCTCCTGGCCACGGCTTCTGGGGCGCTAGGCGACCTGACGACTGCCTACGAGGCGGGTCAGGCGGAGCTGGAGTTGAACGAGAAGCTCGGCTACGAGGGATACGTCGCCAGTGCTCACGGCAATCTGGCAGAGACGGCCCTACGTCTCGGGGACATTCCGTCGGCTGCCCGACATCAGCGTCTCTGCTTGGAGCAGGCGGTCGTCCTCGGATCGCCGGTGCTGGTTGCGTTCTCGATGATTGTGGCGGCTCGGCTGGCCGGGCTACAGGGACGGTGGGACACGGCCGTGGCCCTTCACACCAAGGCCGACGAGGAGTTGGAGAGAATCGGTCTCGTCCTTTACGACGATGATCTCGTCGAAAGTCGAAGCCTGTTCGAGAACTCGCGACGCGAGCTGGGGGAGTCCGGGTACGATCGCTCTCGCCAGGGGGGCCACGAGATGTCTCTCGTGGATGCGGTGCAAGCAGCAGATCAAGTCCTGGCATTCGCGCAGCAGAGCAAGGACCTGCCCGCGTAGGCTCCGCGCGACTCAGGAGGCACGCAGATGACGGTGATCGGTGATTCGGACGGCCGTCCGACAGGCCCTTGGCAGTCGAGAGTTCGATTTGGGCCGGGTGGGGGCTTTGCCTATCGCCCCGGCGAGGTCATGGTTGCGACCGAAGAAGCCGATCAGGCCGAGGAGAGACTGGCGGCCTGGGCCGAGAGGCGTCCTGAGGAACAGCCTGTCGATCTCCGGCGCATCGAGGGTTTGATCGCGGAATCCTTCGTCCGCTTCACGGGTGCGTTCGAGCTCAGAGAGGTGCTCGAAGAGCTCCGCAGTGAGGGAGTCTCCGGACAGCCGAACCACGTCCTGTTCGCGACCTCGTGCTGCCCGCCCCATCCGTCGGACCCAATGGCGGAACAGTTCTACGCCAATCCGTATTACGCCAATCCGTATTACGCCAACCCGTATTACGCCAACCCCTATTACGCCAACGCCTCCGGGTGCTGCCGCAGCGGCGCAGGTCACAGCGCCAACCCCTATTACGCCAATCCGTATTACGCCAATCCGTACTACGCCAACGCCCCCCGGAGCCCTTTCATGGACTCGGAATGCCGGCATTCCGGTGTGCGGACCAGTTCGGCCCGCCCCGCCTCGGCTCCGTCTGTGCCTACCACGCAGTCCACGAACTCTGGGGTGCGTGTCGCCATCCTCGACACGGGTTGGGCCGCGGCTAATGCTCCGACCGCTTTCCCCAACATCAGGATCAACGCCACAGGGGGAGACCAAGCTGACGATGACGGTGACGGCTTTCTCGACCCGGCGGCCGGACACGGAACCTTCATCGCCGGGATCATCGAACAGCTGGCTCCGGGTTGTGACATCGATGCGATCGAGGTGTTGAGCACGTTCGGGGACGGCGACGAGGCTGAGATCGCGTCGACGCTCGGGTCCTTGGCGAACCTCCCCGATGCGGACCGGCCCCACGTCGTCAATCTCTCGTTCGGCGGGTACAGCCCTCTGGGAATGGCGGCGCTGGCCAACGCAGTCGAGGCTCTCGACGCAGCGGGGACGGTGGTGGTCGCTTCCGCCGGCAACGATGGCACCTGCGTCCCGATGTTCCCCGCATGCCTGCCCAAGGTGGTGAGTGTGGGTGCTACCGACGACGACGGGAAGCCCGCGCCGTTCACCAATTACGGGCCCTGGGTCCGTGCCTGCGCCCCTGGGGTAGACCGCACCAGCATCTTTTTCGAAGGATTCAACGGGGCCGGTCCACCAGAGAACAACTACGACCCTGACCACTTCGAGGGTTGGGCGCGCTGGAGTGGAACGTCGTTTGCCGCGCCGGTGGTGGTGGCGGCGCTGGCTCGTGCGATAGCCGCCGGCGACAGCCCACGAGATGCGGTCAAGTCCGTGATCGACGGACCCAACCTCACCCGGCGTCCGATGCTGGGAACCGTTGTTCGCTGACTGGGGGATTGCACTCCGCCCGTGTGAAGGCACAGGGAAGGGTTGCGGATCAAGGTTCGAATGGTCGACTGAACAGGTGTCCGCCGACCTTCTCGTTTGAGTAGAGGGCCACGACCAGAACACTGTCGTCCAGCTCCACGGACTTCACCCGGAGGCCCTTGGGGATGCCGCTGGTGTCGAACTCGGTCCAGGTGTTCCCGTCGACTGTGTACCAGATCCGCATTTCGGGCTTCGGGGCGTAGCCGAGGGTGTCGCCGCCGATGACGATGGTCGAACCATCAGTGGTTACGGAGTTGTGATACCACCCTGGGCCGACAGCGACGGCCGTCCAGTGAGTGCCGTCGTCGCTTCGCCATACGGCCGAGCTGTCCTTGACCGCTGGATCAACTGAGTAGGTGAGTCCAAAGACTCCGTGCCCCGACTGGGTGAGGTCTGCCAAATGTCCCAGGATGTTGGTCGACCCACTTGCCGAGAGCTCTGAGGCCGTTGGGCCGGTCCAAACGACCTTGTCCCACTCCGGGCCAGACTTGCCTGATCCTTCGGAGTAATTGGCGGGCCCCTGCCTTCCGAGGATCACGAGCCCGTCATCCCAAATCGCGTTGGTCGCCAGCGACGAGAAGGTGAGGTCTGCCTCGGCCTCCCAAGCCAGCGTCCAGTCGTACCCGTTGTCGCTGGTCCATACCGCTGCCTTTCGAGGCAGTTGGTCACCGACCGGCTCCAGGTCAATCAATCCCGGGGCAACCAAGCCGGTCGGGGTAGAGACGACCGTGACCACATGCTCGCCGGCCATGGCCACGGACCAGGTCTTGCCATCGTCAGCGGAAGCCCAGATCTTCGGGGTGGACAGCTTTCCACCCGCTGCGTCTTCGGTGATCTCGGAGCCGTTCGCCACCAACAGGTCACCATGGGAGACAAGCTGGCCGAGATGGGAACGCGGAGGTAGGTGCCCCGCAACTTCCCATTCGTCACCGTCGTCGCTGACCAGCACCTCTTCGGCGCTGACCGCATAGAACCGCCCGCGGTGAACGGTGAGCGCCTCGACGAAATTGGGGAGCTCGGTCGATGCCCAAACCGCCGTCTCCACCGCAGAGGTGACGGTCGTGCTGGGTTCGGCCGGTGGCTCTGCTCCAACCGGAATACGGTCAGGTTCCTCGGCGGGCGAGTCGCCCCAGAAGAGCGCGGCGGGAAGGATCAGGGCTGTGACGACGGCAATCCCGACGAGAGAGTTGACGGCGGTCGACCGGTTCCCGGCGTTATCCGTGACGGCGACTGCCGTCTCAAGGTCGGGTGCCAGCGGAGCGGACGATTCCATCTGGGCGAGAAC
>CAZGWX010000113.1:0-3860 GCA_964529515.1 uncultured Acidimicrobiaceae bacterium | reverse complement strand
CCGGGCTCGCGGCCAGACGGTGGCGGTCGTCGACTGGGACGTCCATCACGGCAACGGAACCCAAGCGATGCTCGCCGACGACGAGGGGGTTCTCTACCTGTCGCTGCACCAGTGGCCCCTGTATCCGCACGAAGGCGGGGTGCATGACATCGAACAAGGTGCCCCGGGGACCACCATCAACATCCCTCTTCCGCCTGAAACCGGCGGTGGCATTTACCGGGCGGCTTTCGACGAAATCGTCAAACCTGTGATTGCCGAGTTCGCGCCCGACTGGGTGCTGATCAGTTCGGGCTACGACGCCCACACCTCCGACACCCTTGCCGACATGTCCCTGACCACTGCCGATTTCGGCGCCATGGCTGCCCGCCTGGTCGAGGTGTTCCCGGCCGAACGAGTGGTCGTCGTGCTCGAGGGCGGGTACGACCTGGAGGCGCTGCGCGGCGGCGCCGAAGCAACGGTGCAGGGGCTCGCCGGGCAGGACCCGGGAGACGAGCCGCTGGTCTCGCCAGCTCACGCCCGGACGGCTCTGGACGCCGCGGTGGCATCCGTGCGTCGGCATTGGCGCGTCTGATCCTCAACTTTGGACGCAGCGCGCCGATAAATGCCGTGATTCAGCATGAACCAAGACATCAACGCACTCCTTCAGCGTGCCGTCGCGCTCGACGCGTCGGACATCCATCTCAAGGTCGGCTCCGCGCCGATCGTGCGCGCCCAAGGCGAGCTGCGACGCCTCGACGAGTTTGGTTCGCTGCGCCCCGATGACACCTCCGCGTACGCCGAGGCGCTCTTCAGCGAGAAGGCAGCGGACGACTTCGCCGACCAGGGCTCGGTCGATTTCGCATACGGCCGGCCTGAGTTGGGCCGGTTCCGTGTCACGGCGTTTCGCCAGCGTGGCTCAGTGAGCCTGGTGCTCCGCAGGGTGCAGGCGGGCAGCCGCTCGTTCGGTGACCTGGGACTGCCGCGGGCCACCGAGCGGATCGCGGACGCCCGATCCGGACTCGTGCTCGTCACCGGGCCTTCGGGTTCGGGAAAGACGACCACGGTCTCGTCGATGATCGACTGGATCAACTCCAAGCGGACCCGGGCAATCCTCACCGTCGAGGACCCGATCGAGGTGCTCCACCCGGACAAGAACTCCGTGGTCGTGCAGCGCGAGGTCGGTGTGGACACGCCGGATGCCTCTACCGCTGTGCGCACCGCGATGCGCCACGACGTCGACGTGATCATGATTTCCGAGATCGCCGACTCCGAGACGGCCCGGGCCGCGCTCGCTGCAGCCGAGGGAGGAAACCTCGTGATCTCGACGATGCGTACCAAGGATCCAGCGGAGACCGTGGCTCGCCTCGTCTCGATGTTCCCCGAGTCGCAGCAGCCGATGATCCGGACGATGCTCGGCAGCCACCTCCAAGCGGTGGTGAGCCAGTTGCTGCTCGAGTCCGCCAGTGGAGGGCGGGCCCTCGTGTGCGAGGTGATGACCAACAACGAGCGTTCCCAGGACTGGATCCTCAACGGCGGCGATCCGGCCACCCTCACGGACATCATGAAAGAGGGCGGCTTTCATGGAATGCAGTCGTTCGACCAGGCGCTAGTCAAGGCGGTCCTCGACAAAGTCGTCGACCTGGAGACCGTGCTGCCCTACGCGCGCAACGTCCACGAATTGCGCGCCCGGGTGATGGCGTCAGGGGTCGCGGTGTGAAAGTGCTGGCCTGTCCGGGCGATCGGCCCGGGTGGGTCAACTAGCCATTCTCCTCCAATGGCTACCAGAGGGCCGGTCCCTTCGGGGACCGGCCCTCACTCGTGGCCCCGATAACCTGACGGCTCCGGTGTCCTCCTTCGAATCCCTCCGTGCCGAGAGCCTTCCCCCCGCGCAGCTGGCGGGGCTGTTCGCCGCCGCCGGCGAGAGTCTCTACCTGGTCGGAGGGTCGGTCAGAGACGCGATCCTGGAAAGAGCCGGCCGGGAGCTCGACTTCGACTTCGCTACCACCGCGCGACCCGACCGCATAGCCGAGATCCTCACCGGTTGGGCCGACTCGGTGTTCCGGGTGGGGGAGGCCTTCGGGACTATCGGCGCCATCAAGAGCGGTCGTTCGGTGGAGATCACCACCTTCCGGTCCGAGGTTTACCGCGACGACTCCCGCAAGCCCAACGTCACTTTTTCGGACGACATCGAGACCGATCTGTCGCGGCGCGACTTCACGGTCAACGCCATCGCCCTCGAGCTTCCGGGATTCGCTGTCGTCGACCCGTTCGGGGGGCTCTCCGACCTGGAGAACCGTGTCCTGCGCACGCCGCTCGATCCAGAGGTGTCCTTCGGGGACGACCCGCTTCGGATGCTGCGGCTCTTCCGGTTCCAGGCCACCCTTGGTTTTGCCGCCGATGTGACCGGGGTCGCTGCGGTCAAGGGAATGGCGGCCCGCCTCGGCATCGTCTCCGCGGAGCGAATCCGCGACGAGCTCTCCAAACTGGTCGTTGCCGAAGCGCCCGGTGCGGCACTGGCCATGATCGTGGCGACCGGGCTGTCCACGCACCTCATACCGGAACTCGAGGGTCTCGCCATGGAGCAGGACCCGGAGCATCGCCACAAGGACGTCCTCGCCCACACCCTGGCGGTCGTCGATCGCACCAGAGCCGATCTGGTCCTGCGGCTCGCCGCGCTGTTTCACGACATCGGAAAGCCCGCGACCCGCGAGTTCGGCCCATCCGGCGTCACCTTCCATCACCACGAGGTGGTCGGCGCGCGGATGACCCGTGCCCGGCTCCGCGCCTTGGCCTACCCGAAGGAGATCGTCGACGACGTGAGTCGCCTGGTGTTCCTGCACCTCCGGCCGCACACCCTCAAGATGGGATGGACCGACTCGGCGGTGCGGCGCTACGTCCGCGACTCGGGTCACCTCCTGGACCGGCTCAACGACCTCGTCCGCGCCGACGTGACCACCGCCAATCAGCGGAAGGAGCGTCAGATCCAAGAGGGGATCGACGAGCTGGAGACGCGGATCGAGGTGCTCTCGGAACAGGAGGAGCTGGCCAGTCTGCGGGCACCCGTAGACGGCCACGACGTCATGGCCTACCTGGGGATCGGGGCCGGTCCCATGGTCGGCGAGATCATGGGGATCCTGCTCGAGAAGCGGATCGACGACGGCCCCTACTCCCGGCGCCAGGCCTTCGACATCGTACGTGAGTGGGGGGCGTCCAAGGGGCTTGCAGACCCGGGGCCCTCGCAGGAGGAGGAGTGATGCTCGTCGTCGCCGTGCCGGCCATGGCTCTGGCCGGCGTCACGGTGGCCGCCTTCGCCGGGCGATGGTTCTGGCTGGCTGACGTCGCGGCCAACTTCCGGCCGCAGTATCTCGTCGCGCTGCTTGTCCTGGGTGCCGTACTGATGATGGGGAAGTGGCGAACGACGGGGGCCATCGCCCTTGCCGCCGCGGCGTTCAACCTCGTCGTGGTGCTGCCCCTCTTCGTTGGCAGTCCCGACGAGGCGCCCGCCTCGGCGCCGACGATACGGATCATGACCTTCAATCTGCTCGGCTCCGCCAACGATCGTTACGGGGAGGTCATCGACCTGATCCGGGAGCAGGACCCCGATCTGGTTCTCCTCCACGAGGCGCACCGGCCCTGGGAGCTGGCTGTCGATCCGCTGGGCAGCACCTACCGCATCCTGCGCCCGCGGTCTGACGACCTCATCTTTGGGACCCTCGTCCTGGTCAAGGGCCAGTTGCTGGACTGGGAGTCCTTCGGGTTCGCCGCGGCCGACCCGAGGGCGATCGAGCTCACATTCGTCCCGGAGGGCTGGGACACGCCCGTCGAAGCGCTCGCCGTGCACCCCCTCGCCCCGACCGACTCGGAGCGCGCCGCGCTCCGCG
>CAZGWX010000112.1:0-11039 GCA_964529515.1 uncultured Acidimicrobiaceae bacterium | reverse complement strand
CCGGAGCCGCTCGCCCTCGCAGTGTCGAGGTGAGCACCACGAGAGCCAGCACCCAGAGCAGCGCTCCGAACATGAACCCGAAGTAGATGAGGGGCCATGCCCAGGCGGGCTGCTCAGCCAGGGACGACAGGGTGGCGTCGGCTGCACTTTCCATCTGGCCGGCCTGGCTCGAGCCAGCCGCAACCTGAAGTGCGGTGCCGACGAATGCGGCGACCGCTCCGAACCTCAGGAGAAGCCGTTCCCCGGACTGCAGTGGAGACTCAAACGTCGCCATCGTCCAAGCTTTACCCGGTGTCTCGCCATTCTGATCCGGTCACGCGTCATTGTGGCTGTTGATGTTGATCACCACGGCCCGCCCGTCCGGGGACTGCAACCTGGTGACCCAGTCGAGACCGAGTCGCTCTTCAGTCAGGCCGAGGTAGTCGACATTGAAGTTGCGAGCCTCGGCAATGTCCGGGACGGAGAGGTTGGGGAAGACTGGCCTCCCTCTGTTTGGCGGAGGAGGATGGAGATGTCAGGCTGTTGACGGCGTGAAGCAAGAACGGATGTGGCGGTGGCGGAATGTGCCGGTTCCCGAGCCGCATGTGGCCGGGTTGGTCGTCAGCCTGCTCTTCCACCGAGTTCGACCGCGTTCGCTCGGTGGCTCCGGGGTGGTCCGCGCCGGCGGTGCGGCGCTTCTCATCGCTGGGTCGGCCGTGGTGGCGTGGGCGACGGCTTCTGCCGGACCGCAGGACCTCGAGCAGCCGGACCGTCTCCTCACCGAGGGCGCGTATGCGCATTCCCGCAACCCGATGTACGTGGGCTGGACCTTGGCGTACGTCGGGGTGGGCGCCCTTGGAGATTCAGTCTGGCCGCTGCTCCTGTTGCCTGGTGTCGCGTTCGCCATTGGTCGAGCCGTGCGCCATGAAGAGGAGCGGCTGGCGGCTCGGTTCGGCGCGGACTTCGAGTCCTATGCCGATCGGGTTCGCCGGTACCTCTAACACCAGCACCGTCGGGGAACCGGGGGAGACCCATCGGTGGCCGGACCATCGCGTTGACAGAACACTCGTGACATGCTGCACCTCTACACCCAGGTCGTTGGCAAGGTCCGGTTGGGCAAGAGCCACGATCGACCGTGACCAGCGGTCGATGCCACTGGAGCCGCGACCGGTCGCCGACTTTTACTCCGACGTCACGCGCATGCTTGACGAGCTTGGCGCGCGGCCCTCGACCAATCGAAAGGGGTGGCTCGGGTTGACCGCGTCCCTGGTAGGCGATCGCAGCGGACCTCGGTGGCCTTAGCCTCCCCCGGCGCAGATCACCGCCAGCTCGGCGTAGTACTCGGAGAGGGGCTGCAGGTCGGCCGCGATCCTTCTCTCCTCGACATTTGCTTCGTCTGCGATCGGAGTGGCGGGCATGGGACCGTCGGGCCCGCACCTGATCTGGGTCCCGTAGATCTGAGGATCGCCCCTGCCCACCAGGATCCGGTCCTCGAGGTAGGCCAGGTTCCCCGGCGACGCCTGTCCGTCCTCCACTGCCTCCCGCAGTAGCTCGAGGGCGCGCTCCTGGAACTCGGGGTCGAGATCGGAGTGCTGGGCGATCACCCAGGCGGCGTCCTCGCCGTCCTCGCCGACCAGGTCGAAGGTGGGCCATCCGAACTCGTCGAGGATCTCGCTCAGCCTGGCCGTTCGAGCTGCGTCCCCCTCGGAGTCAGATCCTCCTGTTCGACCGGCCTGGTCACGGTCGGCCATCGCGATCAGCTCGTCGTGCAGAGCCTGATTGAACTCGGTCGAGTCGCTCGTGGTACCGCATCCAGCGAGGGAGGTGGTGATGACCAATATCGCGACGATGGATCGGTGTCCAGCGTCCATTTCAACCTCCTCTGGACCTCTGCAAGGGTCGAAAGGCGAAGACCCTATCGCATTACCAACCTGGCGGCCCCTACCGGAGGGGCCGGTCACAAATCCGAGTACCAGTGGCTGATCGTGTCGCCTTGGTTGACGGACCAGGCAGCCAGGACTGCTTCCGGATAAACCCATCGTCAGTCATCGTCGGATTCCATGAAGGCTTCTACTTCGGTCGTGAGGTGGACCGCCACTCCTCAGCGCAACTGCTACGTCCTCTCCCAGGGCTCCGGACGTGACACGTGAGTGGCGGCGCCCCGAGCTTCACTTCTCTAGGGTTGGAGGCCGGTGGTGTTGATAAGAGCCAAGAGAGGTCGATGACTTCCTCTCTTCCCAAGGGCTGGCTGCGCCTGCTCTTCCGTCTCCCGATCGGTCTCTACCGCACGCGACTCGGGTTTCTCCTCGGCCGTCGTTTCCTCATGCTCGAACACCGTGGTCGCAAGTCCGGACAGATTCGTCGCACGGTGCTCGAGGTGGTGGCGAGACACCCGGAGGCTCTCTACGTGGTCGCCGCCTGGGGTGACAAGGCTCAGTGGCTGAAGAACATCCAGGCGGAGCCTCATGTGCGAGTCCACAGTGGCTTCGAACGGTTTGACAGTGTCGCCCGGGTGGTGGACGTCGACACCTCCCGGCGAATCCTCGGCGAGTACGCGGGCCAGCACCCCCGGGCGTTTCGCAATCTGGCCCGGCTCATCCTTGGCGCGACAGAGGACACCACTGACGAAGGCTTGGACCGGGCTGCCTCTGGCCTGCCAATGGTCGAACTGCCTCGCTCGCGAGTCGGCTAGGCACTTTCGTTCCCCACCGTGCGGCGATGAATCCCACCGGTTAGGCGCGATCGATGGTGGGTAGGGCTTTTTAGAGACCCGTCTGAAAGGACAAAGGCATGTACATAGGTCTAGGAACGCTAATTGTGATCATCCTGATCATCCTCCTGGTCACTTAGGAGCTTGGGAAGATGACGACAAGACACGAATACCGAACCAGTCACGGCTCGGTGAGAGAACGTTTCGGCGGGGTGGACACACCCGCCGCCATCGGCGGAATGCTGGCCACACTGGGAACCCTGGGGTTCCTGGGGGCCCTGATCGCCGCCGGTGCCGGGAACCTCGACTACCGGCTCAACGCGATCGACATCGACGGCAACCTCCAAGAGTTGGAGTTGGTGGCGGTCCTGATCGCCGGGCTCGTCGTGCTGGCCTCGGGATTTGTGGGCGGTTGGGTCGCAGGCCGTATGGCCCGATTCGACGGTGTGATCAACGGGATCGCCTCCGCAGTCTGGCTCGTCGCTCTGGCGGCGATCTTCGCTGCCCTGGGCGCCTGGGTCGGGGCCGAATACAACGCCTTCCAATTGGCGGGAATGCCCGACTGGTTCTCGCAGATCACCGGTGACGAGGTCACTGCAATGGCAGTCGTTGGCGCGCTAGTGGCTATCGCCGCCCTGATGGTCGGAGCGGCCTTTGGTGGCAACGTAGGCGAGATGTATCACCGCAAGGTGGACAACGCCGCTGTCGCAGGGACGAGCGTGGACGACCGCCTCTGAAGTCCACCTACTTGGGGGGCGGGGAGACCCGGGGTTTCGCCTGGGTCTTCTCGCGTCTCGAGCTCAGCGCTTCTTGCTGCGGAGTATCGAGCGGATGACCAGGAGCGCCACGATGCCGACGACCTGGCCCATGAGGATGACACGGCTGACGTCCACGGCCGGGACCCACTTCACATCGTTGCCGATGATCTGATAGGCACCCACAGGCCGTGCGGCAACTCCGAAGCCTCCGCCTCGGCCGCCCGGCGTGATGTCCGAGCCGTCGCCTTCGCCGCTTCCAAGCCCGCCCTTCACCGAGGCCGCCGGGATCAGTGTCACCCCGTTGGACTGGAACGGCTCTCCATACACCCGGGACACGTTGATCGTGTCCTTGGCCTCGTTGAGGATCTCATCGATCCGGCTCATGGTCTTCTCCTTCTACTTGCGACTCGGTCAACACACCTACCCGCGTCGGCGCGTCCGTATAGAGGAGTTGTTCCCTTCTTCCGGTCCGGGGAATCCTGTCTTCCGGCCATCCGGATCGGGGTCGGCGAGCCGCCAGCGAGGGTTAGCGTCGGGGGACCGGTCGGACGGGTGGCTCGGTTGCGGTGTCTCCCGTTGGGCTCTTCCAACGACCCGACCTGGAACACCGCCGTGGCGCCGCCATGCAGCACAACCCAGTCCTCCACGCCCCTGGCGACGAGAAACTCTCTCCAACCCTGTTCGCTCATACCGGGGCGACCATACGCCAGGTGTCGGTCCGGACGGCGTGTGACTGGATGCTCTTAGGCTGGGAAGATGGCCCGGATCCTGACCGTCGGTCACGGGACGTTGTCTGAAGACGAGTTCCTAGCCTTGGTGCGGGGTGCCGGTGTGATCGAGGTCCTCGACATCCGGTCATACCCGGGCAGCCGCCACAACCCGCAGTTCGGCTCCGACGAGATGGCGCGTTGGCTCCCGGAAGCCGGTACCGCATACGCCTGGCTCAGGGACCTGGGCGGTCGGCGTAAGCAAGTGCCCGACTCGAAGCACACCGCGCTGCGCCACCCTTCGTTCCGTGCCTATGCCGACCACATGGAGTCAGAGCCCTTCCTCGCCGGCGTCGATGACCTCCTTGACAGGGGCGAGCACCGGGTTGTCATGTGCAGCGAGTCGGTCTGGTGGCGCTGTCACCGCCGTCTTCTCGCCGACCACCTGGTGATGCTCCGTGGCGTCGATGTCCAGCACCTGATGCACGACGGCCGGCTCACCCCGCATGGCCTCACCGACGGCGTCCGCCGCGTCGGCGACCGTCTCCTCTACGACGTCGAGGTCAGCTCAGCTGACGAAAGCCTTGATGACATCGGCGACCATCTCGGGGTGGGTTCGGTGGGCGAAGTGCCCGTGACCATCGAGACCTTGGGGGAAAGCAGCGCTGAAGTCCGGCAGGGACGCCAACCTAATGGGGCGTCTAGGGGTCAGCCGCGGAGTTCGTCGTAGGTCGCCAGCGCGACGATCTTGTCGGCTGCAGCCGCGATCCGCTCGTCGCCCGCGACGAGGACGTCCGCTTGGAGTGAGGCGATGGCGAGGTACTCGGCCGGCGCGGGGTCGTCCCAGCCGAGTTGTCGGGCCAGCTTCCATGCCACCGAGCGAGAGACGCGGTCACCGAGGAGGCGGATCTTGAGGCTGGCGAGAGCCTCGAGGTAATTGCGGGCTGCCTTCTCCTCCAAACGTCCTTCATCTACCTCGCGGTAGAGCATCGACATGACGTGGCTGCGCAGGACCGCGGGCCCGACGAGTTTTGTTCGTGCCCCGAGTTCGGGGTCTTCGCGAACGATCCGCAACGCCGTCACGGCATCGATGCCGAAACGGGTCTCGCTAACAACATTCATGGCGCTAGCGTAAGGCCGGCACCCCCCGGACCTGGCCTGACGGACATCGCCCGGCGCAATTCCGGTCCGCCGTTACCGTGGGAAACCTCCAACAACCGGAGGAATCCAATGGACAATGGACGCCAAGGCCTGTCGACCAAGACCCCGCCGGAGCCGGCGGACAGTCACTCCGTGATCAACGAATGGATCGACCGGCAGATGCCGGATCTCCAGCCGATCCTCAAGAAGCTGGACAAGATGATCCGCGACGCGCTCTCCGATCCCCAGTACGCCCTCAAATGGAAGAAGGCCTATTACGGGTCCTCCAAACTCGGATGGGTGGTGGAGTTGGTGGCCTACGACGTGTCGGTGAACGTGGTCTTTCTCGGAGGGGCGGACTTCGACTCACCGCCACCCCTGGGCAACACCGACCGCTCCCGCTATTTCAAGGTGAAGAGCATGGACGAGCTCGAAGATTCGGACATGGCGTCGTGGGTGAAGGCCGCCGCCAACACCGAGGGCTGGAAGTAGAACTACGGGGGCCGTTCCTCTGACCCCGTCACGTCGGGGCCGCCACGCCTGACTCGCCTCATGTAGCGTTTCCGTGTCGTGAAAGCCGTGGTGGCCAGCCGGAAGGGCGAGTCAATGGCCTGGAAGTCGAGACTTGGTGCCGCGGCTGTCATCGCGGGCGGGTTCGCAGCCCTGAGCGCATGGTGGGTTCCATCGTGGGTCCTTCTCGCCGCGGGCATCGGTCTCATGTGGTCGGTGCCCGGATGGTGGCGGACCCTGCTCTACGGAGCGATCGGGGGCCTCGCTGCAGGAATCGTCGTTCTTGCACCTGGATTTCGCCTGGCGATGCGCTTGGTGGCAATTCTCGATCCGAACCGTGTGACGGAGTTGACAACCGAAGGGACGCTTTTCGTCTTTCTCGCGGTCGGAGGACTCCTCGGCGTGAGCGTCGGTGTGCTTGGCGCCGTCGGACGTCTCGGGTGGTCTATCGGGGCGGCCCGCGCATGGATTCTCCCAGCCTTTCTCGTCATGCTGACACTCCTGGTCAATGACGGGCTGCGCGCCGAGCTTTTCGAACTGGGTGCCGGCCCCTGGGTCAATATTCCGATGTTTGCCGTCGTTTCTTCGGGTTATGGATGGCTGGCGATGAGGATTGTCGCCCGGTTGGAATCGCGCCGGACTGCGAGCTACACGGCGTCGTCCCTGGCGGGCAGCCGGGGGCGGGGCTTGGTCGGGTAGAGGCCGACGACGAACCCGTAGTCGGTATCTCCCTCCCGAGCGATGTCGTTGTACTCGTCGGCGAGCTCGAACACCTTTCGCCAGAACTCCTCGGCCTTCGAGTCCGGGATGCGGTTGTAGCGGAGGATCGCCCGCAGGTTGTCCACAGAATGAGCCTTCTGTGACTGGTGGGCGGCGATCTCCAAGAGGTTGGGGAGGGCCGCGGCCTGCTCCGGTGTGATGGCTCCGATGTAGAAGACGCGAGCCGTGCGACCGTAGAACCTCTCCACGACAGCCCGCACCTGCCGGGTCCGCACCACCTGGAGCATCCCGGCTTCGACCAACACGTCGACGTGATAGGCGACCGTGCTCTTCGGCCGTTCGATGGCCTCGGCCAGCTCCGCGACCGTCGCGGCCCGTTCCAATAGCAGGTCGAGGATCCGGGTCCGGATGCGGTGGCCCATGGCGCGGAGCTCTTTGGGGGAGGAGACCCGGCGGACCTCATCGAGCTCGTAATCGGGAGCCTTTTCCTTCGACATGTTGTGGTTCTGGCCGTCTACTGTGCCAACGATCGAGAAAATTGGATCGTAGTCCTCGGAGAGGAGAACCCATGGACATCATTCTCATGCCCGGCCTCTGGCTGAAGTCGACCGCCTGGGATGAGGTGGCCGCCGAACTCCGGCAACTGGGGCACAACCCCATTCAGGTCATGCTGCCAGGGACCGACGACGAGTCGACTGCGGCCACGCTCGACGATCAGATAGCAGCGGCTCTAGCTGCCGTCGACGGTGCCGACCGGCCGATGGTCGTCGGGCACTCCGCAGCGTCAGCTCTGGCGTGGATCGTGGCCGACCGTCGGCCCGAAGCGATTCACAGTGCCGTGATGGTGGGCGGGTTTCCAACTCGCAACGGCAATGAGTACGCCAGCTTCTTCGAGATCGTCGACGGTGTGATGCCCTTCCCCGGATGGGGACCGTTCGAGGGGCCCGACTCCGACGACCTCGACGAAGCCACCCGAGAACGCATGGCTGCCGGATCCGTCGCTGTCCCGAGAGGTGTGGCGGAGGGCATCATCAACCTCACCGACGAGCGCCGGTACGAGGTGCCCGTGGTGATGGTGTGCCCCGAGTACAGCGTCGAGGATGCGCGAGGATGGGTCGAAGCCGGGGAGATTCCCGAGCTCGCCAAGGCTTCCAACGTTTCCTACGTCGACATCGACTCCGGCCACTGGCCCATGTTCACGAAGGCCGCCGAGCTGGCTGCCCTTCTCGACGGGGTCGCACAGTGACCTTCACCGCGATGCCACTCGACGGCTCGACTTGGGATCTGTTCGCAGAGTTGGTGGAGCGAAACAACGGGATCTTCGGCGGGTGTTGGTGCATCGGGTGGCACCCCGAGCGGGGACAGCGGGGCATCGACCACCGGGAGGTCAAGGAACAGCGTGTTCGGACCGACTGCGCCCACGCCGCCCTGGTCATCGATGAGCACGGCAAGGCCCAGGGCTGGTGCCAGTTCGGCAGCCCCGAGGAGCTCCCCAAGATCAAACATCGGGTCCAGTACGAGAAGGACGCCCCGCCCCTGCCCAACTGGCGCATCACTTGCTTCTGGGTCGATGCCAGACACCGCGGCCTGGGGATAGCCCGGGCTGCACTCGGAGGTGCTCTCGAGCAGATTGCCGAGCGGGGCGGCGGTCTCGTGGAGGCGATCCCCGAGGTCACTGTCGGACGGGAGGCGCACGGGAGGTTCCTCTTCAGCGCCACCGTGGAGCTGTTCGAGGACTTCGGGTTCGAGCGGGTCCGCCAGGTGGGAAAACATGCCTGGATCGTGAGCAAGGTGGTCGAACCGGTGCGCGTGTAGGTTTTGCCTCGTGGAGACAGTCAACTCGAGGGACGGCACCGAGATCGCCTTCGAGAGAAGGGGGTCCGGGCCCCCGCTCGTCATGGTCCACGGCACCACCGCCGACCACACGAGGTGGTCGGGCGTATCCCCCCGATTCGAAGACGATTTCACCGTGGTGGCCATGGACCGCCGCGGGCGAGGGGGTAGCGGGGACGCACCCGAATACGACATTGCCCGCGAGGCGGAGGACGTGGCCGCCGTGGTCGACGCCATGGGGGAACCTGTGTTTCTGCTCGGGCACTCGTACGGCGGGGTCTGCGCCCTGGAGGCCGCCATGCTCACCGATGGGGTCGCCAAGATGGTCCTGTACGAGCCGGCTCTTCCCACCACGATGGCCCCCATGTACGAGCCCGGCCTTGCTGATCGGATCCAAGCGCTCATCGACGAGGGTCAGAATGAAGCGGCTCTCGACCTCTTCGTCCTCGAGGTGGTCCGTATGCCGGATGGTGACATCGACGCGTACCACCGGTCGCCGATGTGGCCCGGCCGGATCCGGATGGCGCCGACCCTTCCCCGTGAACTGGCCATCGATCAGCGATACGTGTTCGAGCCGGAGAGGTTCGTCAACATGGCAGTGCCGACGCTGGTCCTGCTGGGTGGTGACAGTCCTCCCATCTTCCGAAGCGCCGCGGAGGCCGTCCGGAGTGCCTTGCCGAACGCGGACCTGGTCGAACTCCCGGGACAGCAGCACATCGCCATGGATACCGCCCCCGATCTATTCGCCGGAGAGGTACTGGGCTTCCTGCGGTACTGACCTGCTGTTCTGAGCGGACGGGAGCGGGTCGGGCTTGCACGTGGCCATATGAGGCGCTCATCACCCTGATCGACCGGGGTTGGATGACGACTGGCAGCCGATCCTGGCCGAGTTGCGTCGCGATCAGCCAACCTTGCGCTGATCATTGGGTGGAAGCGGGAGACAAAGCTGGCCGCCGTGCTCGACGGATCCTCTAGGCAGGTCGGGAAACGACTCTCACCGACCGCGTGTGATAGCCGGTGGCGCCGTCGGGGGCGGGCTGCGCCACTGCCTCGGTCTGGGGCTCGCCTGTGCCGTCGGTGGCCCGCACCTGCAGTGAGTGGTCTCCCGGTTCGGCTTCCCACTCGTGGACCCACTGTCTCCAGGCGTCGGGGCCGGCGCCGTCCGCGAGCCGGGCCTCTTGCCAGGGACCTCCGTCGACACGCACCTCGACCTTGGCGATGCCCCGATGCTGGGCCCAGGCGACACCGGCCACCGCCACCGTCCCCGCCGCAACGTCCGAGCCCCGGTGTGGGACGTCGATTCGCGACTGGGTCTTGATCGGGCCCAGACGCGACCAGCCGCGCGGGATCCAGTATCCGGAGGCGGCGTCCCAGGTCGTGAGGTCGATTCGCCTCAGCCACTTGGTGGCTGACACGTAGCCGTACAAGCCGGGGACTACGAGGCGAGCCGGGAATCCGTGGGCCAGGGGCAGGGGCTCGCCGTTCATGGCGATGGCGATGAGACAGTCCCGGTCGAACGCCGCTTCGACCGGAAAGCCGCAAGTGAACCCGTCGACGCTCTCGCTGAACACCTGCTCGACGCCGGGCCGGACCCCAGCCTCCTCGAGTAGCGAGGCCAGGAGCACCCCTTGCCAAGCGGCGTTGCCGATGAGGTTGCCGCCGACTTCGTTGGACACACAACAGAGGGTGACCACACGCTCCACCATGGGACGCGCAAGCAGCTGGTCGTAGCTGAGGGAGATCTCGCGGTCGACCATTCCGTGGATGCGGACGCTCCAGTCGTCGATATTGATGCTGGGGAATCGCAGAGCGGTGTCGATCCGATAGAAGTCGTCGTTGTCGGTGACGAACTCGCTGATCCCGGCGATTCCGTCCAGTGTTCCGAATTCGCTTGACGGCAGTGAGTTGCTGGCCGAGGGGAGGTCGTCGGGTGCGGGGGCGCCGATGGCGTCGAGACGTCGCCGCTCGAAGAGCGGGACTGTGACTCCAGCGACGGCGGCTGCTGTCACCAGTGCCCCTGCGGTGCCGAGGAATCGTCGTCGGCTCGACGCCCCGGTGGATGTCGACCGGCCGGGCACCAAGGTCTCTCGCCACCACCCGGTGGTCGCGGCAAGCAGGAGTCGGAGGGCGGCCACCGCGGCCACAACGGCGACGACCGGAGGAACAACTGCCGCCGGTGGCTCGGATGGCCGCTCCAGCGCGGCGAGAAGAGCGAAGAGGCCGAACGCAGCGATGCCGGCGACTCCCACCCATGCTCGGCGCAGGGATGCAACGCCCAGGACCGACGCGACGGCCGCGATGACGATCCCCATCCCGATGCGAAGGGCCAGCTTGTCGTTGGTCCCGAACAGGCCGATGGCCAGGTCTTTCAGCCAGGAAGGAGTGCGGTCGATGAAGGAGCTCCCCACGGCGTCTAGCGGGCCGATCACGCCGAGAAGAGCCGCGGTCAGCGAACCGGCGGCGACGGCGACGGCGGCGGCGAGGAAGCCGGCCAGGGTCCCGGTCCATCGGGGCGGCGCCAGAGGTGAAGGCAGGGGAGTACGCGGAGCGCTCGGATCGACCTCGTCATGGGTCGATGCGGACATCAGACCTCCCCTTGCTCATTGCCGGTCCGGGAAGGAAGGCGGACGACGATTTCGCCCCCAGGGCCTGGACCCACCCACACTTCGCCGTGGTGGACGT
>CAZGWX010000111.1:0-2690 GCA_964529515.1 uncultured Acidimicrobiaceae bacterium | reverse complement strand
GTCGCGGAAGGCGGCGGAGAGCTTGCGGGGGTCCTCCACGCGCACCGACGGGATGGCCAGCGCCACCAACGGACGGGTCATGATCGGCGGCGACTCGTGCGGGTGACCGTGGCCCTTGTAAGTGCCGTGGAATGTGAGGGCGATCGCCCGTGCCATGTAGAAGGCCGTGACGAAGGCGCCGGCGATGGCTATCCACATCACGAGGGTGTAGCCCTCGTGGCCAAGCGTGGCGAGGATCTCGTCCTTCGACCAGAACCCCGCGAGGGGGAAGATCCCCGCGAGGGCGAGAGAACCGATGACGAAGGTCCGGTAGGTCGTGGGCATGACCTTGGCCAGGCCGCCCATGTCGCTCATGTTGTTGGAGTGAACGGCGTGGATCACTGACCCGGCCCCGAGGAACAGGAGGGCCTTGAAGAAGGCGTGCGTGAAGAGGTGGAACACGCCGGCCGTGTACCCGCCCGCGGCCACTGCCGTCATCATGTAGCCCAACTGGGAGACCGTCGAATAGGCCAGCACCTTCTTGATGTCATCGGCGGTGAGCGCCAGCAGTCCGATGGCGAACAGGGTGATGGCACCGATGATGACCATCGTGAACCGCGCGTCCTGGGCAAGGTTCTCGAACAGCGGGAACGTGCGGGCCATCAGATAGATGCCGCCCGTGACCATCGTGGCGGCGTGCATCAGGGCCGAGACCGGCGTGGGTCCGGCCATGGCGTCGGGCAGCCAGATGTGGAGAGGGAACTGCGCGCTCTTGCCCATGGCGCCGAAGAACAGGAGGAAGCCGCCAACGACGGCGACACCGCCGAGAGCCGCGTCCCCGCTGACTGCGAGGTGCTCCATCTCGGAGAACGAGAAGGTCCCCATCGTGACACCGAGGATCACCGCTCCCAGTAGCAGGCCCACATCGGCGAGCTTGTTGACCATGAATGCCTTGTTGCCCGACTTCACGTTCGCCATGTCTTCCCAGTAGAAGCCGATGAGGAAGTAGGAGGCGAGACCGACTCCCTCCCATCCGATGATCAGCTGGATGAGGTTGGGGGCCGAGACCAGGACGAGCATCGCGCCGGCGAACAAAGAGAAGGCGGCGAAGAACCACGGAACCCGGCGATCGCCGTGCATGTAGCCGAGCGCGTAGATGAACACGGCGAGCCCGACGGCGTTGATCAGGAAGTACATCATCACGGCGAGGCCGTCGACCACCCAGCCGAGCTCGAAGACCAGGCCCGAGCCGATGCGACCGATCTCGAAGACCGTCTCGGTGACCACCGGGGAGACCATGTTGGAGATCCACAGGGCGGTCGCCCAGATCAGATTTATCGCCAGCGCGCCGACCGCGATCTCGCCGCCCTGGTGCTTCAGGTTCTTGCCGAATATGAGAATGAGGAAGAACGCCAGGAACGGCAGGACCAGCATGATCCCGGCCGTGTCGGCGAAGAACCCGCCCTCTGTGGCCACAGACGGGGCTTCGGTCGCGAGCAGGAAGGTCACTGCCTGACCATCCTGCAATTGGTACTTGGTACTTGGTACTCGGTATTCGGGTCCACGTACCCAGTACTCGGTACCCAGTACGGCGAGCGGAGCGAGCTTGGCGAGCGCAGCGAGCCCATGATCACCACCTCATCAGCGTCAGCTCGTCGACGTTGGCCGAACGCCGGTTCCGGAAGATCATGAGCACGATGGCCAGACCGATGCCCACCTCGGCCGCGGCCACGGTTATCACGAAGATGGCGAACACCTGGCCCAGGGCCTGATTGGTCGCGAGCATCGACTCGAAAGCGACGAGGTTGATGTTGACCGCGCCCAGCATCAGCTCCACCGACAGGAGGATGAGGACCAGGTTCCGGCGCACCAGGAGTCCGTAGACGCCCATGGAGAAGAGGGCGGCGCCGAGGATGACGAATTGGATGATCGTCATGCCAGGCCTGCCTCCCTCTGTTCCTCTTCGAGCGGAGTCAGGTCGCGGCGGGCGATCGTGATGCCGCCGATCAGCGCGGCCAGGAGGACGAAGCCCACGACTTCGAACGGAATCACGAAGCGAGTCACCAGCATCTCGCCCAATAGATCAGTGGACGAGGGGCTCCCGGTCGTGGCGAGTGTCGTTCCGCTGTAGGCCTCGACCGAAGCCCAGCAGATGAGAGCGAACAGGGACAGGGAGATGATGCCGGGCATCAGTTGCTTCTCGATGGTGAGCGCCTCGTCGATGCCGGTGGGCGCCCTGGTGATCATGATTCCGAACAAGAAAAGGATGACCACGGCACCGATGTAGACGAGGACCAGCGCCCAGGCGACGAATTCGGCGGACAGGAGAAGGAAGAGAGCGGCGACGCCACCCATTGCCGCGACGAGGAAGAGGGCGGCATGCACCACGTTGCGTGCGGTGACCACCCGAAAACCCGACCAGAGCGTTACCGCCCCGATGGCGAGGAACGCCCAGTTGACGGGCTGAGAAATCCAGTCGGCAAAGGTCACGACGCCACCCCTAGGATTTCTCCCCCACGCAGTGGGGGAAGGTACCGCCAGCCGCCGACGGAGGCTGGGGGTAGGGGGTCGGTTCCCCAGTCGAAAGCCTCCGGCGCGCCTGGCCGTACTTGACTTAGGAACTCACCCCCTCCCCCCTTCGGGGTACTCCCCCACAAGTGGGGGAGAAGTCCTGGGTTGGGATTTGTCCCCCGGAGCGAAGCGAGGGGGGA
>CAZGWX010000110.1:0-4236 GCA_964529515.1 uncultured Acidimicrobiaceae bacterium | reverse complement strand
TCGTGCCGGAGGTGTAGATCAGCGTGGCCAGGGTGTCGGGGGTCACAGCCCTCGCCGACCGCTCGACGCTTTGGGGGTCTTCGGCGAGCCGTGCGGCGCCGCGGGTCTGGAGCTCCTCCCAACTCAGGACCCAGTCCACGGTGTCGTAGTTCTCGGCGCCGGACATGAGGACGACATAGCGAAGGTTGGGAAGGTCCGACCGGATCGCTTCCCAGCGCTTCATGAACTCGAGATCCTCGAGGATGGCCACGGTCGCCTTGCAGTTCTCCGCGATGTACTGGACCTGCGGCGAGGTCAGGGTCGAATAGATGGTTACCGGAGTCCCCCCGGCGTGCACCGTGGCGAAATCGGCGATGACGTGCTCGGGGCGGTTGCCGGCCTGGATGGCGACGAACTCGCCGTCGCCGACACCGAGGGCCTGCAGGCCGGCCGCGGCCCGGTGGACCTCGGACCGGTACTCCGACCAGGTGAGCTGTTCCCACTCACCATCCTTCCAGTGAATGGCAGGCTGATCGCCGTACTTGTCGGCATTGCGGTCGAAGAAGTCGACGATGGTCTTTCCCTCGACGAGGGAGTCGATCTCGGCTCTCTCATCGAGGATGGCCTGCTCAGTCACTGTTCCTCCAGAATTTTCAAGCGACTACCTGGGTCTCTCTGAGCTTACCGATGTCGGTCTCCGAAAGGCCCAGCCAGGTCAGGATGCCATTCGTGTCGCGCCCGGGTGACGGCGGCGGCGGGGGTTTCTCGGCCGGTGTGACGGAGAAGCGTGGAGCGGGCGCGGGCTGGAGCACTCCGTCCACGGTGACAAACGTCTCCCGGGCCTGGATGTGGGGGTGCCGGGGTGCCTCGGTCATGTCGAGCACCGGTGCCACGCAGGCGTCGACATCCCGAAACGCCTCCTCCCATTCGGTCCTCGTACGGCTTGCGAAAACGCCGGCGAACACCTCCCGGAGTCCGGGCCAGCCGTCCCGGTCGTTCTGATGGGGCAGGTCGGCGTCGGCGAGGCCGAGCACCCGAAGCAGCTCGGCGTAGAACTGGGGCTCGATCGCACCTACCGCCATGTGTCCGCCGTCCTTGGTCCGGTAGGTGCAATACCAAGGTGCGGCACCGTCGAGTGGGTTGTCCTCGCGTTTCGGGCTCCACCAGCCGTCCGCCATGAACCCGTGGTGCGAAGTCATCAGCAATGCCGACCCATCGACCATCGCCGCGTCCACCACCTGACCCGGGCCGCCGGCCTGGACGGTGAGCAGCGCCGCCAGGACACCCACAGCGAGGAGCATCCCGCCGCCCCCGAAGTCTCCGACCAGGTTGAGGGGCGGGACCGGGTGGTCGGCGAGACCGATCGAGGCCAGGGCGCCGGAGAGGGCGATGTAGTCGATGTCGTGACCGGCGGCCGGGGCGAGGGGGCCGTCCTGGCCCCAGCCCGTCATCCGGCCGTACACCAGCGACTGATTGACCTCCAGGCAGCGGTCCGGACCCAGCCCCATCCTCTCGGTCACCCCCGGACGGAACCCCTCGATGAGTGCGTGGCTTCGTTCGACGAGCCGGAGCGCGATCTCGACGCCCTCGGGTCGCTTCAGGTCGACCGCGATCGACCGCTTGCCCCGGTTGAGAAGATCGGGCGTGGCTGCTGTGCCGACCCGGTCGACCCGCACGACTTCAGCTCCGAGGTCGGAGAGGACCATCCCGCAGAATGGCGCCGGGCCGAGGCCCGCGAGCTCCACCACCCTGATCCCTGCCAGTGGCCCCGACATCAGCCGCCGAAAGTCTCGAAGTCGATCACCAGGTCGGGAAGGTACTCACCGCCGGGCAGCGAGGTGAACGCGCTCCGGTAAAGGAGGTGCCGCACGTCCGGCTGCGTCACCGCGGCGAACCTGGTCGTGTCGGCCCACTCCCCCGCCGCGTCCAACGGTCCGGCGAAGAGGGCGGGCTCGACGGAAGCGACACCTTCGGCCCAGGCCGCCACGACCGGCCTGGAGAAGAGTGGCACGATCGCGGCGGAGGCCGCGACGTCACGATCGACCTGGCGCATGAGCTCGACCCGTCCGGCCGTGTCGAACAACGCCGCCGCGGCATCGAGCAAGGTGTCGTCACCGCAGTATCGGCCCACGTTGAGTGTCCCGAACCCGTGGGGAGCGTCGCCGTCGCATCGATAGAGCTCGGCTGCCGCCACCGGGTCCTTCTGAGCCTCCCAGGCGAACGCGACCATGTCCCAACTCTCACCAAAGAGATGGTCCTCGGAGAAGAGATCCGCAGGGACCATCGTGGCGACCGCAACCTCGACGCCGATCGCGCGAAGCGACTCGGTCGCCATCTCCGCCATCGCCAGCCGCCACGGGTCGCCGGTCGTCGTGACCCACCGGAACGACATCCGCACACCCCCACAGGAGAGCACGCCGTCATCCCCGGGTCTGCAGCCGTTCTCCTCTAGGAGCTGGCGGGCGGCGGCCGGGTCGTGGATGTGGGGGTAAGGGGCGGTGTCCACTCCGGGGAGGGTGGAGTCGAGCAGAGAAGCTCCGGTGTCGACCGTTCGCACCGTGGCCCCAGCCATCGCGTCCCGGTCGAGGGCCATGGCCATGGCCCGGCGCACCCACTCGTTGGCGAGCAGCGGGTTGGCCTGGTTGAAGGTGATCATCTCCCAATCGGCACCGGGCCCCGCCGCCATTTCTACTCCTTCGATCGCAGCCAGTTCGACGATCGCCCACAAAGGCGGATCGGCCAGCCAAAGCAGGTCGGCCTCGCCCGCCCGCAGCGCGGTCACCGACCCGCGGACACCGTTCACCGCGACCAGGTCCACGATGGAGCGATCCGACTCCAGCCGCTCGCCGTCGAAGGTGAACTCACCCGACGTCACCACCGGGTCGTGCGCGGGCAGGACCTCCTGAAAGAGCCTGAGGAAGGCGCCGCTCACCTCGGAAAGGGCGACCACCACCTCCCCGTCCGGTCCCGCCTCCAGACCGCTGACGAGGTCGTAACCCGGTTCCGAGCTCGCACCGGAGCGCGCCATCTCCAGCGTGTGGACGAAGTCGGCCGCCGTCACCGGCATGCCGTCGCTCCACGAGGCGTCGGGATCGATGTGCATCACGACGCAGAAGACGTCGGGGCAGGGATTCGCCGCGGTCGTCGTGGTGCTGGGAGCGGGCAGAGTCGTGACGGTGGTGCTGGTCACGTCCGGGGCGGCGGTGCAAGCCGCCAGGATCACGGCCACTGTCCAAAGCCGAGCGGTCCCGCTTCTCATCGAGGGGAAGATAGGTTCACGGCTGCTGATAGGGCCACGACGCCGCTTTGGACGCGATTCCCCCTGCGACCGGAACGAAGGCCAGCCCGGCCCGGACGGCCCCCGTGGTCACCTCCCGGTAGAGCGGGAGCTGGGGGACCTCGGCAGCCAACAGCAACTCCATCTCGTCGAGAAGGGCGCCGGCCCGGCGCACGACGCACTTCATCTGGTTACTCGGTCTCGGAGTCGACTTCTTCCGCGGCCGCCTTCGCTTCCTCAGCCGCCTTCTCGGCCTCCTTGGCGGCCTCTTCGGCGGCCTGCTGGGCCTCGAGCTCCCGGGCCGCCATCAATTCGTCGTCGTCGAGCACGACGTCGTGGCTCTTCCGATACTCCCCGATGATCGCCTGGATGATGCCGGCAACCGGAAGGGCGAGGATCACCCCGACCCCGCCGAGCAGATACCCGCCGGCGAGGATGGCGCCCACTGTCACGGCGGGGTGGATTTCCATCGTCCGTTTGGTGATCCAGGGACCCACCAGATAGTTCTCCACCTGTTGGTACAGCGTGAAGATGACCAGGATCCAGATGACGGTCTGCAGGTCGTTGAAGGTGATCGCGACGATGGCCGGCAGGATCATCGCCAGGTAGGTCCCGACGACCGGCACGAACTGACTGAGGACGCCGACCCAGATCCCGAGCGATGGGGCGAACGGGACACCCAGGAACGCCAGAGCCGCCCAAGCGACCCCGGCGCCGATGGCGGCCAGGAACATCCGCGAGTAGACGTAGCCGCCCATCTTCTCCACGGCGACATCCCATACGTGTAGGGCTTTGAGCTGCTGGTCCTGCGGCATGAACGACAGGACGTTCCGTTGCATGTCGGGCATCTCGGCGAGCATGAAGAAGGCGAAGAGCGCCGTGGTCGTGCTGAAGAGGAGGAAGTTCCCCACCGAGCCCAGGAACCCGAAGACGCCGCCTGCGATCCCGGCCCCGCCGAACCGCTGCCACGAGCCGGCAAG
>CAZGWX010000109.1:0-4114 GCA_964529515.1 uncultured Acidimicrobiaceae bacterium | reverse complement strand
GCTCGCCCAACGAGCCACCGACCAGGCCCGGAAGTTCGGAGCCGAGATCCTCGTGCCGGCGGAGGTGTCGACGGTGGAGCGCAAGGACCCGTTCCTCGTCCTCCACCTGGCAGACGGGGCGGAGATCACGACCAAGGCGCTCGTCGTGGCCACCGGAGTCTCCTACCGCCGACTAGAAGCGAAGGGCCTCGACGACTTCATCGGCGCCGGTGCCTACTACGGCACCTCCCGTATCGAAGCCGAGAGTCACCGCGGCAGACCCATGCACGTGGTGGGAGGCGGCAACTCCGCAGGCCAGGCGGCCCTGTTCCTCACCCGATTTTCCGACGATATCAAGATCGTGATCCGGAGCCCCGATCTCACCGCCACGATGTCGAGCTATCTCATCGCAAACATCGAGGCTAACGACGCCGTCAGCGTCCTCCCCCGGACCAAGCTCGTCGAGGCCCGCGGCGATGACCATCTGGAGTCGATCGTCCTCGAGAACCTCGAGACCGGGGAGAACTACGAGGCCGAGTCGGGAGCGGTCTTCATCTTCATCGGTCAGCGAGCCCACACCGACTGGCTCGGAGACATGGTCAAAAAGGACGACAAGGGTTTCGTGCTCGCCGGGAATGACCTCGGCCCAATCAAGGGTTGGAACACCGACCGCGACCCGCTCCCCCTCGAGACCTCAGTCCCGGGCATTTTCGTCGCCGGCGATGTTCGGCACGGCTCGATCAGGCGGGTGGCCGGCGCCACCGGGGAGGGCGCAACGGCAATCCGGTTCGTGCACCAGCATCTGGAGAACTTGTGAGCTCGACAGCCGAAATCCTGCGCTCGATTACCTACTTCTCGGACCTGGGAGACGAGCTGCTGTCGGAGGTCTGTGAAGCCTCCTCCCAGATCCAGCTCGCCCCGGGCGAGACGATCATCCATGAGGGGGAAATGAGCAACGAGCTCTACGTCCTAGTCGAGGGCGAGCTCGTGGTGTCTACCACTCAGAACGGCCTGACAGTCGAGCTAGCCCGCATCAAGGCCGGAGACGTCGCCGGCGAGCTAGCCCTCCTCGACAACGCGCCGCGGATCGCCGACGTGGCAGCCGCGATTCCGTCCCGGGTGGTTCTGGTCCCCGGAGAGGCCTTCAATCGCCTGCTCGACGATCCCAGGGTGATGCGTCGGATGTTCCGCACCGTCACCTCCCGGCTGCGCAGCACGGAAGAGACGCTTCGCCACGGCGAAAGGATGGCGGCACTGGGCCGGATGGCCGCCCAGCTGATGCACGAGCTCAACAACCCTGCATCGGCGGTCGGCCGGACCAGCCAGGAGCTCGCCCGGGTCCACCAGGAGCTCGTCGACGCCAATGCCGCCCTCGCGGAACAGCTCGGGTACAACCCGCTCCACCACGATGCGATCGAACCTCCCTCGGCGCCGCTCGACAGGGCACAGGCCGAAGAGGAGATGTCGCAGTGGCTCGAAGGACAACAGTTGGACGATGCCTGGGAGCTCGCGCCGGTCCTGGTGAACGCGGGCTGGACCCCTGAGATCCTGACCGCCACCGTCGCCCACACCGACGGTGAGATCAGGGTCCACCTCATCCGTTACATCGCACTGCGCGACCTCGCAGGCCAGCTCATCGAGGAGATCGGCATCGGGGCGGCCCGCGTCTCCGAGCTGGTCCGAATCGTCAAGGAGTACAGCTTCCTCGACCAGGCCCCCGTCCAGGAAGTCCACGTCACCAAGGGCATTCGCGACACTCTCGTCCTGCTCAAGCACAAGCTGCGCAACCTCGAAGTGGTCACCGACTTCGAAGCCGACCTGTCCCCAGTGCTGGCCCCTGGCCGCGACCTGAACCAGGTGTGGACCAACCTGATCGACAACGCCGCCGATGCCATGCCCGAAGGCGGGAGACTCGAGGTCACCGCCCGCAACGCCGACGACCACGTTGTGGTGACTGTCGCCGACACCGGCACCGGCATCCCGCCCGAGGCGGTGCCCCGCATCTTCGACCCTTTCTTCACCACCAAGGGACCCGGCTACGGGACCGGCCTCGGCCTCCACACCTCCCACAACATCGTCACCAAGGCTGGAGGCACCATCACCGTCGACACGGGCGATCAAGGCACGCGTTTCGTGGTCAGCCTCCCCACCGTGATGCCCTAGGGACGGCGGAATGCCGACCGGACCCGAGCGACCAGCACGTCGCAGGGCACGGCGTCGAGCAACCCTTCGGCGATGGTTCCCAGCAGCACCATCCGGGTCGCCGTCGCACCCCGGCTGGCGACCACCACGAGGTCCGCGTTCCTCTGTCGCACCGTCTCGTCGATCGCCTCGGTGACGGGACCGTCGACCACGGCGGTCCGCACCTTCGACTTCCAGGGCTCGACGAAGGCGTCCATGCGGTCCCGAGCTGCGCTCAACCGGCGGTTCCGGGCGGCGTCCAGCTCCTCCTGAAACAAGCCGGCGCCGGTGAGAAGGGGGTCGAACCGGGGGGTGAGTGCGAACACGAGGGTGACCTCGGCTTGAGGAAACATTGTCAGGGCCGTGTCGACTCCTACCCGCGACGCCTCGGAGAAGTCCACTGCGACCACCACCCGGCGGTAGGAGACTCGGGGCTGCCGACGGACGATCAGAGTATGGGCCGTCGCCTTGCGGGCCAGTCTCATTGCGGTCGGCCCGACGTCGAACGCATCGATGCTCGAGGAGCCGACCACCAGGAGGGCTGCGTTCTTGGACTGGGCGGCCAGCTCCCAAGACGGCGAGCCTTTGACGACATCGAGGTCCACAGGCACAGCCGAGCGGGATCGGCACCAGGTGGCGAGCTCCTCGGCGACCTCGGTCTGCCGCTCACGCATGAGCCCGGCGAGGGCGGGCTCGATCAGGGCCTCGGCAACCGGCTCGACGACGTGGACCAGATGCAGGGGAACACCCATGCCCTCGGCGACGATGCGAGCCCGGTCGGCGACGCGGCGGCCGATGGCCGAACCTTCGACCCCGGCAACCACCCGCTTCTCTTCGGCCACTGCGCGGACTCTACCGCCGGCGCGTTTCGAATGGCCCCGGTGCGGCCATTGCCTCGGGCAGTCGGCGCAGGTATTCGTCCCTGCCGATGACGACGGCGCCCATGGACTCGAGGTGGGGGTTCTGCCACTGCACGTCGATCATCCGGCCGCCTCCCTCGTTCATCAGGACGACGAGGTGGACCAGCGCCACCTTGGAGGCATCACGGGCGCGGTGGAACATCGACTCTCCACAGAACAGGCCACCAATGGCGACTCCGTAGAGCCCGCCAACGAGCTGGCCCTCGTCGTCCCACACCTCGATGGAGTGCGCCCAGCCCAGCCCGTGGAGATCGGTGTAGGCGCGGACGATCTCGTCGGTGATCCAACCATGCTCCCGTGACGGGTCGGCACAGCCTTCGATCACTCCCCCAAAGTCCTCTTCGACCGTCACCCGATACCGCCGGGTCGATTGGGCCAGGGACCGGGTGATGCGGAGGCCGTCCAGCGGCAGAATGGTGCGTTCTACCGGCGACCACCAGGCCAGGCTCCCATCCTGGAGATGCATCGGGAACAGCCCCTTGCGGTACCCCTGCAGAATGGTGCCCGCCTCGAGGTCACCGCCCACCGCCACCACGTCCTCGTCGTCAGGAGACGGCGGCGGGATGACGAACCAGGACTCGGGGGGCTCGACAGGCATTGGTGCGATTCTGTCAGGGCGGGGCGACGTAGCCGGCCTTAGGCTGGTCCGATGCGCGCCTTGGTCTGTCGTGATTTCACTGGAATCGACGCTCTCGAGGTAGCAGAGCTCCCCGATCCCCAGGTGGCCCCCGGGACCGTATTGGTCCGGATCGCGTCGGCTCCCGTCAACTTCGCGGACACGCTCATCGTCTCGGGCATGTATCAGCTCAAGCCGGAGCTGCCGTTCGCCCCCGGGTACGAGCTGGCCGGCGTGGTGGTGGCCGCAGCTCCCGACACCGGCTTCGAATCAGGAGAGCGCGTCTGCGGGTTCATCCCCCACGGTGCCATGGCCGAGTTGGCTCTCGTCCCGGCGGCGTCCTGCGACCGGCTCCCTTCCTCCGTCGGCTTCGACGAGGCCTCGTCCCTTCCGGGCACCTACGGCACTTCGTATCACG
>CAZGWX010000108.1:0-3567 GCA_964529515.1 uncultured Acidimicrobiaceae bacterium | reverse complement strand
GGGCGGCCTGGATCAGCCGACCACGGGGACGGTGCTGATCGAGGACACCGATATCAGCAACCTCTCGGCATCTGAGCTAGCCCAGCTCCGGCGGACCACCATCGGCTTCGTCTTTCAGACTTTTGGCCTGCTTCCGATCCTCACCGCGGCCGAGAACGTCGAGGTCCCGATGCGACTCGCCAAGGCAGCACATGACATGCGGCGCGGGCGCTCGACCACCCTGCTGGACCATGTCGGCCTGGGCGGGCGGGCCAAGCATCGTCCACACGAGCTCTCCGGTGGCGAGCAGCAGCGGGTGGCCATCGCCAGGGCCCTCGCCAACGAGCCCAAATTGCTCCTCGCCGACGAGCCCACCGGTCAGCTCGACTCGAGGACGGGCCAGACCATCATCCAGCTCATCCACACCGTGGTCCGCGAGGACGGGGTCGCCGCCGTCGTGGCCACCCATGACCCGGCGCCGATGGCTCTCGCCGATCGTGTGATCGAGCTGTCCGATGGCCACGCCATCTGAGAATCACCCTGGCGGCGTTACCGTTTCTGTCATGGCCCTGTCCGTAGGCGCCCTCTCCGTCGATCCCCCCGTGGTCCTCGCTCCGATGGCGGGCGTTACCAACGCGCCGTTCCGGACCCTGTGCCGCGAGTTCGGGGCAGGCCTGTACGTATCCGAGATGATCGGTGCCCGTGGACTGGTGGAGGGCAACGAGAAGACCCTCGATCTCGTCCGCTTCGGGCCGAACGAATCACCCCGTTCGATACAGCTCTATGGGACCGACCCCGCGGCGCTCGGGGGGGCGGTCTCGATCCTGGTCTCCGAACATGGCGTCGATCACATCGACATGAACTTCGGCTGCCCCATGGCCAAGGTGACCCGCCACGGAGGCGGAGCCGCGCTCCCGTGGAAGACCGGACTGTTCCGTCAGATAGTCCGTGCTGCCGTGGCCAGCGCCGGCACGGTGCCCGTGACGGTGAAGTTCCGCAAGGGCATCGACGACGACCATCTCACCTACCTCGAGACGGGAAGAATCGCCGAGGACGAAGGTGCGGCTGCTGTCGCCCTCCATGCCCGGACCGCCCGCGAGCTCTATTCCGGCAACGCGGACTGGGAGGCGATCACACGGCTCAAGGAGACCGTTACCTCGATCCCGGTTCTCGGCAACGGGGATATCTGGGTCGCCGAGGATGCCCGGGCCATGATGGAAGCGACCGGCTGTGACGGTGTCGTCGTCGGGCGGGGCTGTCTGGGGCGACCCTGGCTGTTCCGCGACTTGGCTGACCTGTTCGCCGGCCGCGGGCCTTCACCTGCGCCCGACCTGGGAGAAGTGGCCGGGATCATGCTCCACCACGCCGGCCTGTTGGAGAATCACTTCGGTCGCCGCGGAATGACCATGTTCCGACGTCACACCTCCTGGTACCTGAAGGGCTTTCCTGTGGGCCCTGCCCTGAGGGACGCGTTCGCCAATGTCGACTCCCTGGACCAGCTGACAGACCTGGCAGGCAAGCTCGACCCCGAAGTGCCTTACCCGATGGGGGCCGCCCGGATGGTGCGGGGCCATAGCCAGGGCCCGCGCCCGGTGCGCCTCCCCCACGGCTTCCTCGGGAGCCGGGAAACCGGCGCCCTTCCCGCCGAAGCGGAACAGGCAGTCAGCGGCGGCTGATCCGCTGGGGGACCTCAGCCCACTTCGACGACCAGCTTGCCCAAAGCCCGACCCTCGCCGAGGCGGGCGAGTGCGTCCGGGACGCCTTCCAACGGGAACTTCTCATCAATCGTCGTACGCAGCTCACCCGAAGCAGCCATCTCGCCGAGTCGGGCGAGGTCGTCCCTGTTGGGTCGGACCAGGAGAACACCGAGACTCCGGCTCCCGACGGAGAGAAGACGGCCAATAGTCGCAGCGGAGAGCAGGGAACGAGTGTGACCGCCCACCACTCGGTAGCGACCTCCGTCAGCGACTGCCTTCCGGATGGCGAAGATCGACCGTTCACAGACCAAGTCGAGGATCCGGTCGTACGGCCCGGTTCGCGTGTAATCGGTGGTGGTGTAGTCGATGGCCTCGTCGGCGCCGAGGGACCGGATGAACTCCAGCTTGTGACCATTGTCCACCCCAGTGACGTGGGCGCCGGCCGCCTTGGCGAGTTGGGTGGCAAAGGCTCCACCGCCACCACCGGCACCATTGATCAAGACTCGGTCGCCCTCCGCCACGCCCGCCATCCCCTGTAAGGCGATCACGCCGGCCTGAGGCAGGGTTGACGCCTCGGCGAAGGTGAGGGCGGCGGGCTTGGGGACGAGCACCGCGTTGTCCGGGACCGACACGTACTCGGCGAAGGTCTTTCCTCCGTGGTACATGACGTCTCCGAAGACCTCGTCGCCGGGTCGGAACGTCTGGACCGCGCTGCCCACTTGCTCAACTACGCCGGCCACATCGGTGCCGAGGATCTGGGTCTTCGGAGCGCGCAGCCCGTCGAGGCGGACATAGAACGGACTACCCACCAGCCTCTCCCAGTCGGATCGGTTCACTGAAGCGGACTTGACCCGGACTAAGACGTCGTGATCACCGACAGTCGGCATCTCGACCTCACGCATTTCGAGCACGTCGGGCGGCCCGTATTGCTCGTAGGCGATCGCTCTCATCATGTCAGGCTCAAAGGTAGGAGCCTCGGACAGCGGGACGACAGACTTCCAGGCCGACCGAATCTGAAGAGAGCATCACGAATACAATCTATAACTGGTTTACAAAGTTTTCTATGTTTACAAGTGATTCGCTGTTAAGTTGGCGCGGTGGCCAGGTATGACACCGCTCCCACTGTTGCTGCCGGGCTCTTGAGACTGGCCCGCCACAAGGCATCGCTCACGCAACGCCGGCTGGCCGAACTCGCCGGTGTCACTCAGCAAACGATCTCCGCCTATGAGACTGGCCGAATGGAGCCAGCCCTCCCCACCCTGCAGCGTCTCCTCGCCGCGGCGGGACTCGAGATGCGCATCACCCTTGAACCCCTGACCGAAGATGGTCTGGATGAGTGGATGGCGAGTCTGCCCGATGGCGCCGCCGCGAGGGCAGCAGCTATGGCTGATACCCGTGCCGCGCAAGCCCGACTTCGCCGGATAAGGGGCAAGTGATGGCTGCGCCGGGTCTCGATGCACAGGCAATTCTCGCCGTCCTCTCCAGCAAGAATGTCAAGTTTGTCGTCATCGGCGGCTACGCCCTGGAGCTATGGGACGTCGCCGTCCCACCCACCGTTGACGTGGACATAACGCCCGAGGCGAGTCGAGCGAACCTCCGCCGACTGGCCGGAGCGCTCAACGACATGCATGCCCGGATCCGGGGAGCCTCGTCGGACCCGGTGCCCGTGCCCGGAGGATTCACTGCTGACCTCCTGGAGCAGATGGCGATGTTGAATCTGGTGACCGACCACGGTCCCCTCGACATTGCTCTGACCCCGGTCGGGACCGACGGCTATCGCAATCTGCGAAAGCGCTCGGTCGCAATCGAGAGCGGCGATGTCACCGTGCAGGTCGCCCATCTTGAGGACGTTGCTCAGTCAAAGGAAGCAGCCGGGAGACCAAAGGACCTC
>CAZGWX010000107.1:0-10178 GCA_964529515.1 uncultured Acidimicrobiaceae bacterium | reverse complement strand
CCCGCCTCCTCGACGACCTTCGGCCCGACGTGGTGCATGCGCACGCCGGCATCATGTGCCCACTCAGCATGGGCACCGCAAAGTCGGCAATAGCCCGCGGGTTGCCGGTCTCCATCACCTGGCACAGCATGCTCGACCACTCACGCTTGGTGTTGCGCCCGTGGGTACGGATGACGGGGTGGCGACAGGTCCCGGCCGCGTTGTCGGCGGTGAGCCGTATCGCGGCCGACGAAGTCCAACGGGTCTACGACGCCGAGGTGGGCGTCCTCCACGACGGCATCGATCAGGCTCGCTGGTCGCCCGCGTCGACACCCCCAGCCGATCCGCCGCCTCTCCGGTGCGTGGCCGCGGCACGACTGGTACCCAAGAAGGGCCTCGGGGCGCTCATCGGTGCCATCGCCGAAGCGGCCGACGATCTGCCCCGGGGAGCGATCGTGCTCGACATCTTCGGTGACGGTCCCGACCGGCCCCGCCTCGAGCAGCTCATCCGACAGCGTCAACTGACGGGCATAGTGCGTCTTCGGGGGAGGAAGTCGGCCGATGAACTTGTTGCCGAGTACCGCAACGCCCATGTCTTCTGCACGCCCTCCCGGCGGGAGGCGTTCGGCATCGCCGGCCTCGAGGCTCGCAGCGCCGGCCTGGTGCTAGTGGCCCGCAAGGGAAACGGGCTGGAGGAGTTCGCCCGGGACGGGGTCGACAGCATCCTGGTCGACGACACCCGCCAGCTCCGCCGGGCCCTGACCCGTCTGGCATCCGATCCGGCACGCTTCCGCGACCTGCGAGACCAGGCTCGAGAGGTGACCCCCGACTTCAGCTACGAGCGGGTCGGAGCCGACACAATGCGCGAGTACGAGCGGGCAATGGACTTGGCCCGCTCCGGCGCCGCACTCCACTGACCTGACGGACTCCCCCGGTACACTCGCCGCAGTGGCGGACAAGACACTGCTCTTCGCCTACGACGCCCTCATGGACCCGGAGACGCTGTCCGCCCTGGCACCGGACGCCGACTTCCTCTTCGTAGCGCACTACCCGGAAACGCGACTGCGCTTCGCCGCTGGACCATCCGGTCCGACTCCCACCGTCGTCCGCGACCCCGGCAGCATCGTGTGGGGAGCCGTATTCGCGGTCCCAGATGGTCAGGCGGCCGCGATCACCGATTGGGCCGCAGAGGCCGGTCGCTCGGCCGGCCTCGCGGATCACAAGGCGGTCGACCGGGAAGGCAATAAGCACGATTGCATGGTGTTGGTCGCCGCCGACGACTCGGGCGACGACGCCCGGCCCGACCCGGCTTATGTCGAGTCGATGCTCCGAGGAGCCCGCCACTGGAGCCTCCCGGCGGGCTGGGTCATGGGTCTCGAGGACTTCAGAGAGCTGTGAACCTTGGTCCCCCCAGGCCGTGAGGCCTGGGGGAGAGTCCCTGCCGCCGGGCGCAGCAAGCGGGAAATAGGGCGCCGCCGTTCTTTACGAAGGACCTAATCCTCTCTTACCGAGAACAGCCGATAGAGAGCTGCTGCGAAACCGCCACCGATGAGCGGAGCGTAGATGTAGAGGGCGATGCTCCCCATCCCGCCTGAGACGACCGCCGGGCCGAACGATCGGGCCGGGTTCAACGACGACCCCGAGATCGGGATGGCGGCGAAGTGGGCCATGGCCAGAGTGAGGCCAATGGCAAGGGGGGCGTGACTCCCGCCCTTTCTGACGACGGCCATGATCACCCACACGAAGACCGCAGTGAGCATGATTTCGACAGTCAAGGCGGGGCCGTAGTCGGTATAGGTCGTGTTGGTCGCCGCGACACCCTCCCTCCCTGCCGCGGCAAGGATCACCACGGAGCCGAGGACACCACCGGCAATCTGCCCCACCCAATAGCCGATGGCGTCGCTCAGGGAGATCCGCCCGTCGATGAGCATGGCGAACGTGACAGCCGGGTTGAAGTGGCCGCCGGACACGTGTCCCACTGCCCAGATCCCCGCCGTCAGCGCCAGTCCGAAGGCAAGGCCAATCGCAATGATGTTGGCCGCTCCGCCGGCACCGCCGACCGCCAGGATGCCGAGCGAGCCGACTGCCACCAGGATCAGCGTTCCTAGCATCTCGGCCAGGTACTTGTTGATGACCACGATCTCCTCCTCTTGGAATGTGGCGCAGGAGCACGGCCGGTCGCCGTGGCACTGCCGGAGATCAGGCTATGCCCGACGACCTGGGGAAACACGGATTTCCCCTTGGCGCCTTGGGCGCGCCCCCTCGGGGGTAGGAGGGACGGTTCCACTGCGTAGGTCGATAGCGACGCCGCGCCTGCCACCATGACACCGTGCTTGCCGCGCTCAACCTCGGAGCTGTCATCCTCGGCGTCGCGGCAGGAGGTCTGGCGGCGTCCATCCTGTCGCTGGTCCTTGGCTTCGGTCTCGGCTTGATCGGCGACTGGGGCCCCGACGTCGGGTTGGTGATCGGGATTGTGGTTGGCCTCGCCGTGGGAGGATGGCTGTCAGGGTCCGGATCGAGACACTCCCACCGGTTCCACGGCTCGATCACCGGACTGATCCTTGCATTCATCATCGTGGCCATCGCCCGGTTCGGCGGCAGCCCGGCGAGCACCGGGAGTGTTCTCTGGCTGGCGGTTGTTGCAATAGTTGTAGGGGGTGTCGCAGGGTGGCTCGGAGGCCGCCGACGCACCACCCGCAACTAGAATCACACATGCGAGTCCGCCGGACGGTCGCGGTCGCAAGACCGAGGAAAGTCCGGACTCCACAGGGCAGGGTGCTGGGCAACTCCCAGGCGGGGCAACCCGACGGAAAGTGCAACAGAGAGCAGACCGCCGATGGCCCTCAAGGGCACAGGCAAGGGTGAAACGGTGGGGTAAGAGCCCACCAGCGACGGGGGCAACCTCTTCGGCTCGGTAAACCCCACCCGGAGCAAGGCCAAGCAGGGACGCCGGCTGCCCGCCGATCAAGTCCCGGGTAGGCCGCTCGAGCCTCACGGCAACGTGTGGCCCAGATGGATGACCGTCCTCGACAGAATCCGGCTTACAGGCGGGCTCGCAATCGTGTGGGAGGCCCCGAGAGGGGCCTCCTGCTCGTAAAACCTGTTTAATGAGATCGCGGTGGCCCCACCCGGACCACTGAAGGTCCGGCCAGCCGTAACCTCAGAAACACATGTGCGGACGCTTCTCCCTGACCGGTGACCTCGACTTCTACGCCGAGTACTTCGCCGTGGACGAGGTGGTCACTCCCTCTCTGGAGAAGCGCTGGAACGTCGCCCCCACCGACTCCGTATACGTCGTGGCGGAACGGGACGAGAAGCGGACCCTGGGCACCATGCGCTGGGGGCTCATCCCCCACTGGGCCACCGACTTCAACGACCGGGGCCAGATCAACGCCCGGGTCGAGACTGTGGCCACCAACAACACTTTCCGGGACTCGTTCGCCCGGCGACGCTGCCTCATCCCCGCCGACGGCTTCTACGAGTGGGGACCACACGAGGAGGGCCGCCACCCGCACTGGATCTACCGGGCCGATGGCCACCCCATGGTCTTTGCCGGCATCTGGGCGGTCAGAAAGGATCACGACACCGGCGAGTGGCTCCGCAGCTGCGCCATCATCACCCGCTCGGCAGCCGGCGTGGTCGAGCCCATCCACGACCGCATGCCAGTCGTCGTGCCGCAAGAGGCTTGGGAGACCTGGCTCGATCGCCAGATGAACGACCCCGAGGCCGCACTCGGCATGATCAGAGAGATCGAGGCCGAGGCGATCATGGAGCATCGGGTGTCCAAGGCCGTCAACTCGGTGCGCAACGACGGGCCACACCTGGTCGAACCCGCCGAACCCGAAACCCTCTTCTAGCCCGAGCGGCTCCCCGACAATGGGCCGGGGGCGAAGTACCCTCAGCTGCGCTCTGAAGGCTACGAAAGCGGCGGCAGTCCTCCTCTTGGTCGTGTTCTCCCTGGCGGCCTGCTCGGCCGTGCCTGAAGACGGGAGTGGCAAGACCACTACCACTGAGCGGGAGTGCATCCGAGTCACCGGAGGGACCGCCAACGTCGACACCGGATCGATCGCCGGCGACGCCATGTCGCTGTCGGGTGAGGTGTTCATCTGTGCGGAGAACGCGGTCATTGTCGCGCCCGACGACATCAACCAGGTGATGGCCGGCGCCCAACTCGCAGCGGCGCTCCGCGCTCCCGTCCTCTTCCCCGATCCACGGCTCGCAGCGGAACTCGGTCGCCTCCGGCCCCGCACACTCCATGTCGTAGGCGCCACTGAGGTGAGCCCACCGCCCGGCGCCAGCGTGGAGCGATACACCGTGGTCGAGGCAGTGACCAAGACAGGCGAGGTCCTGGGCACAACCGAGAGAGTGGTCACCGGCCCCACGCTCGACACGGAAGACTTGGTGGCGATCGTCGACGCCATCGATACCGGCGCCAGGGTTGTCGGCCCTGACGCCGAGCCTCCGGCAGGAGCCATTCCGGCGATCGACCCGCAAGCACTCATCGACGGTCTGGCGGCACGGGAAGTCGACGAAAAGCTGTGGCTGGTCGACGCGTCCGACCCGGTGACACTGCTCTTCGCATCAGCGTCGGTGCACGCGGTGGCGGCCACGGTCGTCGCTCTCGACGGCACCGACCTGTTGGGTAACTCCGCCCTCGTTGAGACGTTGAGCGGACGGGACCCAGCCACCATCCGGTACGTCGGCGGCATCCCCGATGCCGCTGAGTGGGAGATCAACGCCCTCGCCCGGGGGGACCAGCTCCCTGGTGGGGGGTTTCACATCCTCACTCCCGAAGCTCCCCGTCGATATGTCGCGTTCTACGGGCACCCCACCGCCCCCGCCTTGGGCGCTCTCGGCCAGCAAGAAGGGCCCGCGGGCACCCTCGATCGCATGCAGCCTCTCCTGGAGGCCTATACAGCCGACGGTTACAAAATCATTCCCACCTTCGAGATGATCGCGTCCGTGGCCTCCGCCGGACCGGGCGAGGACGGCGACTACTCCACGGAATGGCCGCCCGACACCTTCCTGCCTTGGATCGAGTTCGCGGCCGAGAACGGGATGTATGTGGTGCTGGACCTGCAGTCTGGGAGGTCGGACTTCCTCTCCCAGGCTCAGTACTACGAGGAGTTGCTCCTGCTTCCGAACGTTGGCCTGGCCCTCGACCCTGAGTGGCGGCTCACCGACACCCAGGTCCACCTCGAGCAGATCGGCAGCACTTCGGCTGCGGAGGTCAACCAGGTGGTCCACTGGCTCGGCGACCTGGTGCGTGACAACGGACTGCCCCAGAAGATGCTCATCGTCCACCAGTTCCGCCACAGCATGATCCGCGACCGCGAGACCCTCGAGTCCCGCCCCGAGCTGCAGATGATCATCCAGATGGACGGCGAGGGCGCTGAGCAGCTGAAAGACAACACCTGGAACGCCATCACGAAGGACACTGAGAACGCCCACTGGTCGTGGGGCTGGAAGAACTTCTTCGTCCGGGACGACGGCGGGCCTCCGACACCTGAATCGACCATGTCGAAGGTGCCGACACCCGTGTTCGTCAGCTACCAGTAACCTGCCAGATCCCGTGGTCAAGTTCGCCTACTTCTGCGGCCACGAGCAGTGGCACCCCGAGGAGCTCGTCGCTCACGCTGTCCTCGCAGAGGAAGCCGGATTCGACATGGTTGTGGTCTCCGAGCACTTCCATCCCTGGGTCGACGACGCGTCTGCATCGGGATTCGCCTTCGCCACGATCGGCGCCATGGCCCAGGCCACCACGAGGATCGAACTCGCCACGGGCGTCACCACCCCCCTGTTCCGTTATCACCCCGGCGTCGTCGCCCAGGCGGCTGCCACCCTCGACCGCCTGTCCGGTGGCCGGTTCACATTGGGTGTGGGCACCGGCGAGAACATCAACGAGGGGCCACTCGGCTACGAGTTCCCCAAGTACGCCGAGCGCAACGCCCGCATGACCGAGTCGCTCGAGATCATGCGCCGCCTGCTCGACGGCGAGAAGCTCACCTTCGACGGCGACTTCTACCGGACCGACCGGGCCAAGCTCTACTCCCCTCCACTTGGATCGGTACCGATCCTTCTGGCGGCCGGAGGACCAAAGTCGGCGACCCTGGCTGGAGAGAAAGCCGACGGGGTGATCACTTCGGTCAAAGACCCAGAGACCACGAAAGCCGACGTCATCGAGCCGTTACGGGCGGCCGCGTCCGCAGCGGGCAAGCCGGACCCCATAATTCTCGCCACCCGCTGGTCGGTGTTCGCCAATGACAACGAAGAGGCTTGGCAAGCCCTCTACTCATGGCGGGGGCTCAGAGCTCCGGGCCGGCTGGAAGCCGTCGACCCGGCCGAGCTCAGGGAGAGAGCCGACGAGATGCCGCGGGAGGAGATCCTGGGGCGATACAGCATCGTGTCCTCGGCCCAGGCGATTGTCGAGACCTACCGGCCGCTCTGCACCGAACTCGGCGCGGATGTCGTCACCTTCCAGATGGCCTCTTTGGACCAGCCGGCGCTCATCGAAATGCTCGGCGCCGAAGTCCTCCCCGTTCTGCGCTAACCCGTGCGCGTGATCACTTCGACGAGGCGTGTCAGGTCGTTGCGCACCGTCGGCAGCAGATCGGGGTTCTGCGACGCCAGCACCAGCGACGGCACTACGGAACGCAGCTCCGACATGATGAGGCGGGCATCATCGGTCTGGGTGATCACCAGTCTCTCCACTGGCTGAATCATGCGCGCCGCCATCCCGCCGCCGAACGAGGCGAACAGGTCAACCCGGTAGCCGTCCGACTCCCGGACGAAGACCGGGCGGTCGGTCCCGTCCTGGAGAGTTACGACCACACGCTGGAACTCGACCTCCGAGACTTCCTCCGACCCCGAGGCGGCGATGGTGACAGCGGGCGTGAGGTAGTCACCGGCACCTTGGGCGAAGCCCGACCAGAAGTTGGACGACACCAGATGCCCGTCCCCGCGCAAGGCCTCGGCCACGTCACCAAAGCTGGCCCCTTCGGCCAGCGATGCCAAGGCCGCATGACCGGGCATCGCCAGCCGAGCCGCACTGTCGAAGTCGGGCGCGCCAAACGCCGTCACCAGCTCGGTGACCGCGGCCTCCGGAGTCTCGGCGCCGTTGTCCGGTCCGGGCGTGGGGTCACCGTCTCCCCCGCACGCCGCGAGTGCGAGCACCGCCACCAGGATCAGGCGCTCAAGCCGGTCCATGACTGGGAAGCCTCCCTGTCGCCGCCACACCACGCCTCCTGTCCCGATCCCCAAGCCCGAGGTGGCGCCAGAGCCACACCAGATACCCGACTCCGATCGCCTCACGCACCCACCGCCAAGGATCAGACATGGCCCGCTCCCACGCGAGGGGCCAGAACGGTGCCTCGCCTGCCGGGATGTCCCCGAAGAACGGCCACAGAAACACCTCCTGGTTGACCCACATCCCGTCCAGCAGCAGGTGAAACAGCCACCCCACACCGACCGCCATGAATGCCCGACGCCGCCTCCCACGCCGGGTGCCGAGGAGCACCGCGACCATGTAAGCGGAGGGCAGGGCGAGCGAGTGGGCCCAGAGTTCCGCGGCGGAGTAACGATCGGCGAGAAGAAGCGTCCCGATTGGCATGTCGATCAGGTCGGCCAGGAGCGCCCCGAGGAACAGGAAGCGGATGTCGACCTTGGGGTCTCTGAAGATCCAGCGAAAGAGCCACAGGTTCGCCCCCAAATGCCAGAAGAGCATCTACGACACGAGGATCCGGCGGCAGTGGACGCATCGGGGAAGGTCGCCGGAGAATGCCTCTTCGCGTTCGGCCGGTGACAGTGCCATGTGGCACCCGCCGCACACACCGTTCTCGAAAGCGGCGATGGCGACGCCTTCCTTGAGACGCCTCAGGTCTTCGTACAACTCGACCAGATCACGATCGATGGGCGCCAGGCCTTCGACCTTTAACGCCTCCTTGCGAGCGAGCTCGGCGTCAATCTTCTTCCACTCCGCCCGAATGGCCTCGTCGAGCCGGCCACTCTCCTGCTTTGCCTTTTCGATCTTCTTCTCGAGGTTGTGGACCTCGTCCCGAGCGGGGTCCAGCCCATCGAGCATCCCGAGGACACGGGTCTCCATGGCTTCCCGCTGGCCACGGAGGCTCTCGACCTCGAGTCGCATGTACTCGGTCTCCCGACCGCTCATCCCGCCGGCGAAGAGGCGGGTCTCGTTCTCCTTGAGCTTCGTCTCGAGGATGGACAACTCGCCGTCGGACTTGTCCATCGCCAGCTCGAGCTCCCGAAGAGCACCCGCAGCCGCCTCGTGTTTGCGCTCTAGCTTCTGGAGCTTTTCATGAACCGCCCGGTACTCCTCGAGTTCGGGCAGCGACTGCCGCCTGTCGAGGAGGCGGTCGATGTCGAGGTCGATCTTCTGGACGTCGAGTAGGTCGTGGAGACCGGTGATCGTCATGGACGACAGAGGGTAGTTGTCCCTCAGGACCAGGTCTTCGGGTCGAACTCCGTCCAGTCCACGGCCTCCACACCGTCGATGGACGCAACGAGGTCGTAGAGGGCCGCGATCCCGGGCCGTTCGGTGGCGGTGTGACCCGGGTCGACAATGGCCAGGCCAAGGTCGAGGGCCCGCACGGCCCGATGGTGAGGAACATCACCCGTCACCAGGACATCGGCGACCTCGGCGGCTGCTTCGATGAACGACGCCCCGGACCCGGGGACGACGGCCACACTGGAGATCTGTGCGGTCCGGTCTCCGTGAACCCGCAGGCCGGAGGCGCCCAACAGATCGGAGATCCGGGCGTCGACGACCGCCAGGGTTCCGGTCAGCTTGCCGACCCGACCGATGGCGACCTCTTCCTCACCGCCGCCGAAAGACCGGACGTCACCGAGCCCGATGGCATCAGCGAGACTCTCTGCCGCGCCGCCTGGCGCCGCGTCCCAGTCGGTGTGGGCGACCAGGAGGGCCACGCCCGCCCGAATCAGACGGAACGCTCTCGCCTCGGCCGAGCGGCCGGCGACGACCCTTCGGGTCGGGGCGAACAGCAGTGGGTGATACGAGACGAGCAGGTCGACCGGCGCCGACTCCACTGCGGACACGACGGCTTCGGTGACTTCATGACAGATGCCCACGGTGGACAACTCTTTCCGGGGATCTCCCAGCTGCAGGCCGACGGGGTCCCACTCTGCGGCGTTCTCCGGCCGGGTCCGGGTGGCCATTTCCGCCACGACTTCGGCAACCGTTTTCACAGCGGCGCATCGTATTCTCCGGTCCCGTGTCTCCAAGCCTTGCCCGCGCCCTTGTTTTCTTCACATCGGCTGCAGTGCTGGTGGTCGAGTTGCTGGCCACACGGTTGCTCGCCCCCTATCTCGGAGTGAGCCTGCTGGTGTTCACAGGGGTCATCGCGGTGATCCTGGGAGGGATCTCGCTCGGCGCTTGGCTGGGCGGCCGAGCTGCGGATCGCCAGGATCCGAGGTCGCTGCTCGGCCCAATTCTCATTGCAGGCGGACTGACGGCAATGTTCTCCCCGCTGGTTGTCGACCTGATCGGACCAGGGCTGGGAAGTGACCCGATCTCGGTCATCTTCGCGTCGCTGGTCGCCTTCCTGGCCCCGGCCGCAGTGCTCTCCGCCGTTCCGCCAATCGTCGTCAAGGCCCGGCTGGCCTCGCTCTCGGAGACGGGTGCGGTGGTTGGATCCTTCTCTGCAGTGGGGACGGCGGGCGCGATATTCGGAAGCTTGGCCACAGGATTCTTCCTCGTCGCCGCCTTCCCCACACGACCCATCCTGTTCATGCTCGGGGTCGTCCTGGTGGCAGCAGGGCTCGTGCTCCACACCGCAAGATCGCGCAACACCCTCCTGTCGTCCCTGCTTGTCGTTACAGGAATCGGGGCCGGCCTCGCCCTGGTTTCAGGTCCCTGTGACCTAGAGACCGCCTACCACTGTGTGATCGTCGCCGAAGACCCTGAGCGGGCGTCCGGGCGGACCCTGATCCTTGATCGCCTGCACAACAGTTATGTCGACCTTGACGACCCGACTCATCTCGAGTTCCGCTACGTGAAGATCATCGCCGACGCCGTCAACACCCAGCGCCCGGAAGGACGGTTGCGAACCGTGTCGATCGGCGGGGGCGGCATGACCCTCCCCCTCTACTTCGATGCCACCAGGCCGGGATCCGAGCACACAGTGCTCGAAATCGATGGCAGCGTGGTCGACGTGGCGCGCACC
>CAZGWX010000106.1:0-4325 GCA_964529515.1 uncultured Acidimicrobiaceae bacterium | reverse complement strand
AGCTCGGCGCCATACCCGCGCCGGAAGGCGGCGGCAGCGTCCTCCCCGTGCATCATGGCGAACTGCCATACCGCCAGGGTGAGGTCGTGCTCGGGCGGTCCCATTGTCGCCCACTCCCAGTCGACGAGGGTGACGGAACCGGACTCGTCGATGACGAACTTTGTCGGTGTGGGGCGGGTATGGATCGGGACGGGGGTGGTGGCCAGAGGCGGCTCGATCTCCATCGCCCGGTTCAGCACCTCGCGGTCCATCTCGAACCGGCGCCGGAATCGCTCGAGACGCTCGATCGTGGAGCGGAAGTGGCTCTGGACGTAGTCGGAGTCGATGCCCAAGGCGAGGTTGGTGATGGCGGCGTCGGTGGAGTGGACGTTGCGCAGAGTACGTCCGGCTGCCTCGAGGGCATCGGCGCTGCGTGGCAGCGTGGCCATGTTCCAGCTGCCGCCGTCGGTCATGTGGAGCCATGCGGTCTCGCCTTCGACCCCATTGCCGAGGATGCGAGGTATGCCCTCGACGCCGGAGAGAACCTCCAGTGCCCTCTGCTCCCGACGCTCCCGGGAGGCCACGGGGTAGACCTTGACGATGGATGTGCTGGCGTTGTCGGCTGCGGTGACTCGAAACACCCGATTCGCCCCGGCAGCGATTTCCCTGATCCGGGCGGTCGGGTGGAGGGACTCGACCAACTGCAATGCATCCATGTAATCGGCTACCCCTCTGGTTATACCGGCGGCTACCTGCGACGCCGTCACTACTCTGCGGGGCCAGGCTAGCGAGCTGAGAGATTGGCAGTAAGACTCAAATATCCAGATGGCACCGTCGTATCTCACCCTGATGGGGTGACGGGATTCGAGGTCGCCAGGTCGATCGGTCCCCGACTCGCCGAGGCCGCGGTAGCGGTCCGCCTTGACGGCGTCCTCGTCGATCTCGACCGGCCGATCCCGGCGGATTCCGACTTCTCGGTGGTGACGCTCAAAGACGATGAGGGGCTCCACATCCTCCGCCACTCGTCCGCACATGTGCTCGCCCAGGCGGTCCTGTCGGAGTTCCCGGGATCCACCTTTGCCATCGGCCCGCCCATCGAAGACGGCTTCTACTACGACTTCCGAGTCGACACCCCGTTCTCGCCCGAGGACCTGGAGCGCATCGAGAAGAAGATGCAAGCCATCATCGCCGAGGACCAGCCGTTCGTCCGGGAGGCGATGAGCCGCGCCAAAGCGCTCGAGATCTTCGCGGACCACCCGTTCAAGATCGAGATCATCGAGTCGGTCGACCCCACCGAGATGGCCGGCGGCGACGAGGTCACCGCGTACCGGAACAACGGGTTCATCGACCTGTGCCGGGGCCCCCACATGCCATCCACGGGCCGCATCCCCGCGGTGAAGTTGTTGCGCAGCTCCGGCGCGTACTGGCGCGGTGACGAGAACCGGGACCAATTGCAGCGCATCTACGGCACCGCGTGGCCGTCGCAGGCCGACCTCGATGCCTACCTCCATCGTCTGGAGGAGGCCGAGAAGCGCGACCACCGTCGCCTCGGCCCTGAGCTTGACCTGTTCAGCTTCCCTGCTGCGCTGGGGTCGGGTCTGGCCGTGTGGCATCCCAAGGGCGGGACTCTCCGCAAGCTGGTCGAGGACCGCTCGCGCGAGATGCATCTCCAACGCGGCTTCGATCTGGTTGTCACCCCTCACCTGATGAAGGCCGACCTGTGGCGGACATCTGGTCACCTGGACTACTACGCCGAGAACATGTACCCGAGGATGGAGATGGACAACGACGTGGAATACCAGGTCAAGCCCATGAACTGTCCGGGGCACATCCTCATCTACCAGAGCCGGACCCGCTCATATCGCGACCTTCCCATGCGCCTCGCCGAGCTCGGGACCGTGTACCGCTACGAGAAGTCGGGCGTGCTGCACGGTCTGCTGCGGATCCGAGGGTTCACCCAGGACGACTCGCACACCTTCTGCACCGAGGAGCAGCTGGGTGACGAGTTGCGCAGCCATCTGCGGTTCGTTCTCGACTGGGATGCGGGCTTCGGATTCGATCGCTCCCAGATCAGCGCCGAGCTGAGCACCAAGCCCGAGAAGGCAGTGGGCGCGCATGAGCGCTGGGAAATCAGCGAGCGTCTGCTGGCGGAGGCCCTCGATGCGGAAGGCGTGCCCTACAAGGTGGCCCCAGGAGAAGGCGCCTTTTACGGCCCGAAGATCGATATCCACGTCAAGGACGCCATCGGCCGTCGGTGGCAGATGGGCACTGTCCAGCTCGACTTCAACAACCCCGAGCGCTTCGACCTCAAGTACGTGTCGCCCGGCAACGTGACCCAGCAGCCGTACATGGTCCACTGCGCCAAGGCGGGCTCACTCGAGCGGTTCATCGGGATCATGGTGGAGCACTACGCGGGCGCATTTCCGGCCTGGCTGGCGCCGGTGCAGGTGACTGTGGTGCCCGTCGCCGACCGACACCTCGACTACGCCGAGGAAGTTGCGGCGGTATTCCGCGCCGCGGGGCTGAGGCCCGAGGTCGACCGGTCGTCGGAGACCGTGGGCGACAAGATCCGACGGGCCATCACTCAGAAGCATCCATCCGTGGTCGTCGTCGGCGACACCGACGTCAACGACCGCACGGTCGGTCTCCGGCTCTACGGCGAGGAGCGTGACACCCGCGGGGTCGCCCTCGATGACGCCGTGAGTCGCCTTGTGGAACTGGCCAAGGTGCCGGAATGAGCGACGAGCGCCGAGTCGGCCGCGAAGGCATCCACATCGACGCCGAGCTGGCCTCCCACCTCGACATCGAGGAAGAGCTCGATGCCAATGTCGAAGGCCCTTATCGTTTTCCGCCTCCATCGCGGCGTCGTGCATCCGCCTGGATCATGGTGGTGTTTGCCGCGGTCGCGCTGGTCTCGATCCCCAACGGTTGGATCGTCGCGCTCGGTTTCGGAGCCCTGGCCGTGTGGCTGTTCGCGTCGTCTTGGCCGCTCGACGTCGACGAGCACCGTGCGGTGCGAATCGCCGGCGGAGCCGTCGGCTTCCCAGTAGGGCATGCCTCGGCAGTGATCCGGTTCTCCGGCTGGAGGGCGAGGCCGCACTGGTCGGTGGTGGTCTACGCAGCCCAGGAGCCGCCCGACCGGCGGGCGCTGGTGCTCGTGGACGGCGTCGATGGCTCGGTCATCGCCGAGCCGTACATCGAACCCATAGCCCCGGTTTGATCTAACGATCCCCGATCGGCACGTACTTGCGGTCGGCCTGCCCCACGTAGAGCTGGCGCGGCCGGAAGATGCGGGTGTCCGGGTTGGACAACAGCTCCCGGAACTGTGAGATCCATCCCGGCATGCGGCCGATGGCGAACAGCACCGTGAACATGTCTGTAGGGAAGCCCATCGCCCGGTAGATGATCCCCGAGTAGAAGTCCACGTTTGGGTACAGCTTGCGCTCGATGAAGTAGTCGTCCGAGAGGGCAACCTCCTCGAGTTCTCGGGCGAGGTCGAGCAGGGGATCGTCGACTCCGAGGGAGTCGAGCACCTCATCGGCCGCCTTTTTGAGGATTCGGGCCCGAGGGTCGAAGTTCTTGTAGACGCGGTGACCGAAGCCCATGAGGCGGAACGGGTCATCCTTGTCCTTGGCACGCTTAACCGCGCTTTCCACGGATGTGCCGCGGGCGGCGAGGTGCTCCAACATCTCGAGGACGGCTTGGTTGGCGCCGCCATGAAGCGGTCCGGCGAGGGCATGGACCCCGGCGGCGGCCGCACTGAATATGTTGGCGTGGCCCGAGCCCACTAGGCGCACGGCCGAGGACGAGCAGTTCTGACCGTGGTCGGCATGGAGCACCAGAAGGAGGTTGAGTGCCTTCGCCACCACTGGGTCGGGCAGGTAATCCTCGGCCGGCACGGAGAACATCATCTTCAGGAAGTTCGACGAGTAGTCCTGCGTGTTGTCTGGATACACGTAGGGCTGGGAGACGCGGTACTTGTACGACCAGGCCACCATCGTCGGCGTCTTGGCGACGAGCCGCCGGGCGCTGATGTCGACGGCCTCGGTGTCGAGGGGGTTGAGGGCGTCGGGGTAGTAGGTGGCCATGGCGGACACCGCCGAGGCCAGGATCTGCATCGGATGCGCATCCCGCGGGAATGCCTCGAAGAGGTATTTCATGTCCTCGCGGATCAGCGTGTGCCGCCGGATCGAGTCCTCGTAGGCCTCCAGCTCTGAAGCCGTGGGCAGTTCGCCGTACTGGAGCAGGTAGGACACCTCGAGGAAGGAGGCGCTCTCGGCGAGGTCTTCGATGGCGTAGCCGCGGTAGGTGAGCAGGCCCGCTTCCCCGTCGATGAAACTGACCTC
>CAZGWX010000105.1:0-12625 GCA_964529515.1 uncultured Acidimicrobiaceae bacterium | reverse complement strand
TCGGCGGCGAGCGTGGCCTGCCGTATTCGATCCGGGTGCTCCTCGAATCCGCCCTGCGAAACCTGGATGGTCACACGGTCAGGGAGCAGGATGTGGCGAGGATTGCGGCGTACGACCCGTCGAGCCCGGGCAACGAAGAGGTCCCGTTCATTCCCGGCCGTGTCATCCTCCAAGACTTCACCGGCGTGCCCTCCATCGTCGACCTGGCGGCGATGCGCCAGGCCATCGTTCGCCTGACCGGGGACCCGGCAGCGGCACAGATCGTCAACCCGTCCATCCCGTCCGACCTGGTCATCGACCACTCGGTGCAGGTGGACGCCTTCGCCCGCCCCGACGCGCTCCTCATCAACTCTCGCATGGAGTTCGAGCGCAACAGGGAGCGGTACGAGTTTCTCAAGTGGGGCCAGTCCGCCTTCGCCAACTTCCGGGTCGTGCCCCCCGCCACCGGAATCGTCCACCAGGTCAACCTGGAGTACCTGGCCAAGGTGGCCTGGGACGACGGCGAGCACCTCTACCCCGACAGCCTGGTGGGGACCGACTCGCACACCACCATGATCAACGGCCTGGGAGTCTTGGGCTGGGGTGTCGGCGGAATCGAGGCCGAGGCCGCCATGGTCGGCCAGCCGATCTACATGCTGCTCCCCGAGGTAGTGGGCTTCCGCATCAAGGGGAGGCTTCCCGAGGGTGCAACCGCCACCGACCTCGTGCTCCGGGTCACCCAGATGCTCCGGACGCACGGCGTGGTGAACAAGTTCGTCGAGTTCTTCGGTCCCGGCCTCGACGACATGCCCATCGCCAACCGGGCGACCATCGCCAACATGGCCCCCGAGTACGGCGCCACCGTCGGCTTCTTCCCGGTCGATGCCCAGGTCCTCCGCTATCTGCACATGACGGGCCGGGACGACAAGCTCATCGACACCGTTGAGCAGTACTACAAGGAACAGGGGCTCTGGCGGGAAGACTCGGGAAAGATCCGGTACAGCTCCACCATCGAGCTCGATCTGGCCACAGTGGAGCCCGCGATGGCCGGGCCGCGACGCCCTCAGGACCGGATAACGCTGTCCGCCATGCAACAGCAGTGGCGGACCGACCTCACCAACCTCTTCAAGAAGAACGGGGCCGCCAAGGGGTCGACAGTGATCTCCTGGGAGGCCGAAGGAGGCTCGTCCGGGCCGGACTACAAGATCGCACAAGGCGAGGCGATCGAGGTCGAGTACGACGGTCAACGTTTCGAGCTCGACGATGGCCACGTTGTCATCGCTGCCATCACGTCGTGCACCAACACGTCCAACCCTGATGTAATGGTGGCTGCCGGTCTCGTGGCGAAAAAGGCGCGGGAGTTGGGACTGCAGCGGAAGCCCTGGGTGAAGAGCTCGCTGGCCCCCGGCTCGCAGGTCGTCACCGAATACCTCGAGGCGTCGGGCCTGCTCGATCATCTCGAAGCCCTCGGCTTCGGGGTCGTGGGATATGGCTGCACCACCTGCATCGGCAACTCGGGTCCCCTTCCCCCGCCCATCAGCGAGGCCGTCATCGAGCACGAGCTCGTGGCCGTCTCGGTGCTTTCGGGCAACCGAAACTTCGAAGGACGCATCTCCCCCGACGCCAGAGCCAACTACCTCGGCTCACCGCCGCTCGTGGTGGCTTACGCCCTGGCGGGCACGGTCGACTGGGACCCCATCGACGACCCCATCGGAACCACACCCGAAGGCCAGGAGGTCTACCTCCGCGATCTCTGGCCGACCACCGCGGAGATCGACGCAGTGGTCTCGGAGTACGTCCGAAGGGACCAGTTCGTGGACCGGTACGCGGACGTTTTCACCGGATCGGACGAGTGGCGTGCGATCGAGACCACCGACTCCGACCTCTACCTCTGGAACGAGGACTCGACGTACATTCAGCTGCCGCCGTTCTTCACCGACCTGACACCCGAGATCAGCCCGATCGCCCCGGTGACGGGTGCCCGGGTCCTGGCACTGCTCGGCGACTCCGTGACTACGGACCACATCAGCCCGGCGGGGTCGATCGCGGTCTCCAGCCCGGCCGGTCAGTACCTGATCTCGAAGGGGGTCCAGCCCCCGATGTTCAACTCGTACGGCTCACGCCGCGGCAATGACCGGGTCATGACCCGGGGAACGTTCGCCAACATCAGGGTGCGTAACCAGCTCGCTCCCGGAACCGAGGGCGGATGGACGACCGACTTCGGTGACGGCGAGGTGAAGAGCATCTACGACGCGGCCATGAACTACCGGGAAGCGGGAGTCCCGCTGATCGTGATCGGCGGCGAGGACTACGGGATGGGCTCGTCCCGCGACTGGGCCGCCAAGGGCGCGTTCCTCCTCGGAGTCAAGGCCGTGATCACCAAGTCATTCGAGCGGATCCACCGCTCCAATCTGGTGATGATGGGAGTCCTCCCCCTCGAGTTCGCCGAAGGTGAGGGACCAGAGACGATCGGGCTCGACGGCACCGAGACCTACGACATCACGGTCGACGACGCCCTCACCCCCCGGCAGTCGGTGGTGGTGACGGCGACGAAGGTCGACGGCACCAAGGTGGCTTTCGAGACGGTGGCCCGGGTGGACACGCCGATCGAGGTCGAGTACCTGCGCAACGGCGGAATCCTCCACTACGTCCTGCGCCGCATGGCCGCCTGATGGGCTCGGCCGGCCCGCTGAGCCGATGGCGACCCGGCCTGACACTCGTATTCGCGAGCATCGTGTTGGGTGGGTTGCTGGTGGGTTGGCTGCTCCGCGGCGACCCTCCCGAAAACACGGCCATGGTCGGCCAGCCGGCCCCCCTGTTCACGGTGGAGACGATCGACGGAGGTCTCTTCGACCTGGAGAGCTTCATCGCCACCTCCCAGGCACGCCCCCTGGTGGTGAACCTGTGGGCCTCGTGGTGCCTCCCGTGCCGGGAGGAGATCCCGGCAATCTCGGCCTTCGCCGCCGACCACCCGGACATCGCGGTCATCGGTGTGGCGGTACAGGACAGCGAAACAGCCTCCCGCGCCTTCGCCGCGGAGATCGGTGCCGGTTACCCACTGGCGCTCGGCAACGAGGCATTCGAGGCCGCCTACCCCTGGCTCGGGCTGCCGGCCACCTATGTCATCGACGGTTCCGGGCGTGTCGCCGTCGCGCACAACGGCATCGTCGACCAGGCCGACCTCGAAGAGATGACCGAGGGTCTCTAACTCGCGCCGCGCAGCTGCGCAACCCGCACGTAGTCGTAGTTGGGGCCGGCGACCATCTCGGCGAACACCACCAGCCTCTCCCTAGCGGAAAAGCGGGGATTGCAGGTGATCAGGGTGAGCCATCCACCCGGCCGTGAGTCGGTGACCCAAATGCCGTTCGGCTTGACTATCACGGTCTCCCTGACCTCGTAGCGATGCACACCGGCAGCGCTCTCCACCTCGACGACGTCGCCTGGCTGCAGGGCATCGAGGTCGAAGAAGGGCCGGCCGTAGGTAGTGCGATGGCCCGAGATGACCGAGTTGCCGGGCTGGCCCGGCAGCGGAGTGTCGGGCATGTGCCCGGGCCCCTTGTTGAGGGTGGACCGTTCGTCGCCGGAGAACACCACCTCGCTCACGCCCAGCTTCGGGATCCGGATGAAGGCCACAGGCTCGCCGTAAACGGGCTCCGGCTCGCTGACGAGGCGAACGGTGGCCGGTATCCCCGCCGGTACCTCGCCGAGGAGGTCCTCGGTGGAGAAGTCCTCGGTCTCCGGATCGGCCGCGGCGACCGAGTCCTCCAGCTCGGCTGCCGCCCGAGCCTGGGTGCGACCGTTGATGATGTCGGTGACGAAGAGCTGCCAGCCGACGTAGCCGCCGATGAGGACGCCGCTCCAGATGAGGGTCCAGGCGACGACCTGGATGGGGCGCCTCAACTCACCGGCCCTTCCACTCGGGATCCCGCTTCTCGAGGAAAGCGGTCACACCCTCTTCCGCGTCCTCTGTCGACATGACCATGGTCAGGCCGGCCTGGAGCCGGTCGAGCGCAGTGTCGAAGTCGGCGTCTCCCGTGCTGTAGAAGGCGTCCCGACCGAGCCGGGTCACCACTGCCGAACGCGACGCCAAAGCCGTGACGACTCGGTCCACCTCGGAGTCGAGGTCAACCCTGGGCACCACGAGGCTCACCGCGCCCAAGGACCTCGCGTCCTCCGGGGTGATCAGCCTTCCGGTGAGCATCATCTCGAGGACAGCCTTGCGGGGCATCGCACGCATCAGCACGGCTGAGATCATCATCGGCCAAAGGCCGACACCGGCTTCCGGGGTGCCCAGGCGCGCCCCCTCGACACAGATCGTGATGTCACAGGCCACCGCGAGGCCGAACCCCCCTGCCAGGGCGTCGCCGTTGACCCGGGCAACTGTCGGCTTGCCGCCCCCAGTCATCATGCGGAAGAGGTCGGCCAGCCGGCCGCGCTCGCGGTGCAGACCCACATGGTTGTCGGCGAAGGAGTTGGCCAGGTCGCCGCCAGCGGAGAAGGCCCTGTCCCCCGCCCCGGTGTAGACGATCACGCGTACAACATCATCGGCCAGGGCGGCAGCCGTGGCGTCGCACAACTCCTCCATGACCTCAACCGACATGGGGTTGCGCCGTTCCGGGTCGTCGATGACGACCGTGGCTCTTACATCGTTCTTTTCAATTCGCACCGGCATACGCAGTCTCCATCAAGGCCTGATAGCGTCGCATCATGCTATGGCTTGCCCTGGTTCTGTTCATCGCGTTGGTCATCGCGGTCCTTCGTGGCGGCAGGCTCGTCAACCTCGGCGACATCGAGCTCAAGGGCTGGTGGCTCCTCTTCATCGCCCTCGGGCTGCAAGCGGGGACCAATTGGCTCCCCGAGGGCTCTCTCAATACGGGCGTCGCCATGATGCTCGTCTCGTACGTCCTGCTCCTGATCATGGTCTGGGCAAACCGGTCCAAACCCGGAATGTGGATCGCCGGGATCGGAGTTCTGGCCAACCTGATCGTGATCGCCGTCAACGGCGGCATGCCGGTCCTGGCCGGCGCTGCGGAGGTGGCATCCGGGTTCACCATCTCCGAACCTGACCTCTCCAACTCGTTCAAGCATGTCCTCTTGGACGAGACCTCCCGGCTCACGTTCTTCGCCGACGTCATCCCGATCCGGCTCGCCGGGATCGGCGAGGTGATCAGCCTGGGCGACATCTTCCTCGCACTCGGCCTGGGTATGTTCCTCGAACACGAGCTGCGGCGGCCGAGGCGGTACTTCCGTCGTGGTGCGCAGGCGGAGTCGGGCACCGCCCACCGCCAGAGCCAGTGACGGCCTAGACGCGCGCGGGGGTAAGAAGCCGCCGGTTCTGCAGCACCCGGCGCAGTGCGGCGACCACTTCGGGGTCGTAGTCGTAAGCAGCACCCGCGTGGAGGGTCTCCAGGGCCGAGAGCGGCGTGGACCGGCCCTCGTGCACCTTCCAGTCGTACGCGGCAGCCACCTTGACGATGCGGGAGACGATGGAGATGTCGGGGTCGTCCTGCTGACCCGGGCGGCGGAACGGCTCGTACTGTTGCCTGACGTCGTCGGCCACCCGCTCGAGATACGGCGACTCGGCAATGATCTCGGCGCTCCACCGGGCGATGTCGTCGTCGGTGAAGCCCATGCGCAACACCTGAGGCTCGTTGAGGCTGACCCGGCCGATGTCGTGCATCAGCGCGGCGAACTCCACCTGTTCCACGACTGACGGACCGAGGCCCATCTCTTTGGCCACTGCCGTGGAGATGTCGGTGGTGCGGTCGGCGTGACCGTCTACCGCGAGGCCCGACACCTCGGGGATGCGGGCGAGGGCCCGGATGGTCTGTTTGTAGGTGACCTTGGTCTCCTGAAGGCGGCGGAAGGCGGCGTGGGCGAAGGAGTACGGGAGAAGGGCCATGGGCAGCGCCCACCATCCCAGGGGGCCGTAGAGCTCGCCGAACAGCGCCCCGGTCAAGACCAGGCCGACGAACACGTTGAGATCGTGGAGAAGGGCACGCGCCAAATAGGTCCGGGAGAGCTCGCGGGGGCCGATGACGAACAGCGCTCTGACGATGACCTCGACGACGATCCAGGCGACCAGAGCGCCGATGAACGGGACCAGGTCACCCCAGTCGCCGCTGAGCTCGGCTTGCCCCAGCCCGCGGCGGAGGCCGGTGTACACCGTGGCATAAGTGACATATCCGAACAGACGCCGCAGCATCACGGGGAGCATCTCGATGTGGTCCTCACCGCGGGCGAACCGGACCACCCAGGTGAGGGACAAGCCGATGCCGTACACAGCCAGCACGCCGACAAGGTCGACCCCGCCGCCGGCGGTCAGGAGGACGAACGGGAGAGCGGCCGCGACCGCCTGACCGGTGGTGAACCGGTTGCCAGAGTTCGAGGTGGCGACACCAATCAGCGAACAGACCACGAGGATGGTGGTGGCGACCAGGATGGTGGAGGCCGAAGTCTCAGTCGTGGCGGCAAGGGTTAGCCCGGCCACGGCCGTGGCCATGGGAAACACCCAGGAGAAGACGGCGACGAGGCGGGGGTGCAAGTCAGCCACGAAGGGTCAGCTCCGGCTCCTCGGCGAGACGGCGCGCCATCTCCTCGTCGTTGACATGCGGGGCCCCCCAGCGGCGGCCTGTCTCCTCCAAGGCGCGTTCGAAGGCGTCGACCACGTCGGGGTGGAATTGGCCGCCGGCGTTCTTCCTCAACTCGGCCAATGCGTACTGCTGGGAGAGTGCCATCCGATACGAGCGGGCCGAAGTCATGGCGTCGAATGCGTCCGCCACCGCAATGATGCAGGCCTCCAGGCTGGGGGCGGTGCCCTCCGTGTGCCCTCGGCCACCGTATCCCGAGCCGTCGTAGTTGCTGTGGTGCCCGGATGCGATGTCCACCATCGGCTGGAGGAAGTCGACTTCGGCCAGGATCTCTTCGACGAGGTGGGCATGGGCCTTCATCTCGGCGTACTCGTCGGGATCGAGACGCCCGCGCTTGCGGATCAGCTCGGTGGGGACTGCCAGCTTGCCGAGGTCGTGGATCAGCGCCGCCCACTTGATCGCCTCCAGCTGGGTGCCCGTGAACCGGAGCTCGTCACCGATGAGCTGGGCGAAGTAGGCCACCCGCTCGGTATGCCCCCGCGTGTACATGTCCTTGGCCTCCAGCGTCTTGACAAACCCGCGGATGGCGGAGAGGTGAGACTCCCGAAGCTGGGAGAAGGCGTACAGCGAGAGGTGGCCGATGGCGAAAACGCCGACCATGAGGATGAGCACTGCAGTGGGACGGCGGCCCAGCTGGTGCGCGGCGATCAGGTAGGCGCCGCCGATGAGGCCACCTACGAGACCCATCATCATTTGCCCTGTCATGAGGACATGCATCTGCGACCACGGCTGAAGGTTGTCGTTGCCGTAGACGGTCTTCACCGCCTTGCGCACCAGGATGTTGTTCACCGTGACATAGACCAGAGCGGCCACGCCCGACATTGCAGCCACCTGAACCAGGATGTCGCGGTCGGCATCGCCCACCGAGCCCAAGGTGAGGTCGAGCACCAGACCTGCGGCCGCTCCCGAGAGGACCAGCTGACCGAAGTTGGCCATGGGTTGAAACCAGCGTCGCTCCCTGAAATCTGCCGGTGTGAGGAAGGCCAGACCCGCCATGAGGGCCATGCCGAACATGGCGTCGGACTCCGGCTGGATGGCAAGAACTGTCCCAGCGGCCATCACCACCATCACAGAAGAAGATTGGAAGAGTCGGTCGTTGACCTCGACCGCGAACATCTCCAACACCACGAAAAGCGCCGCGAAGGGGAGCCAGTCCGACCACCGAGGAGCGTCAGCAATTAGGTAGGAGCCAACTAGCGCCACCAGGCCCAGCACGAAGTAGGGCACAGCTATGGAAAGACGACGCTGTACCGCCGGTTCGAGTAGACGCCAACGCTTACTCAGCGGGTTTTGCCTCATCAACCTCATGGGACCCCTGGACATATTGCCCGACAGTGATGGTGAGCCGGCGTCACATCAGCCGATACGCGATGACGCCGAGCCGGCTGCAATCAATGCAGACAGGCTGGCGGCAGCGGCGAGAATCCGGACCAAACGGACCTTCATGTCTCTCACGCTCACTTCTGTGATCGTATTTCCGTCGGACATGCATGCCGACGGGTGACGAATCCGCTTCGCTAATTAGTGGGCGTACTCATTGCCTGAAAGACGCCGGTGCTCACCCATTTCCTGGTCCTCTCAGACCCGGAAACCTTCACATGTCAAAAAAGGCCCCTGACTCGCCCGCCGGGTTGTGTGCCTTGGGCAAAGAGTCAGAGACCCTTGCCCCACGGATGGTTACCTTCCAGCTTCGTTCAATCTAGACCTACCGGGCGGTGGGAACAAGAGCGAGTCACTCCACAAAGGCCTCGCCGCGTGCCCAACCGTCACGGTACGCTGTCATGGTGGACGCCAAGGCCCTCCAGGAGAAGATCGGGCGGCTCGAAGGCGTGGAGGCGGCGCGAGTGGTCGCGCCCAACGGCCACGTCGACGAGATCCACGTTCTGGCGCGCCGCAACAAACCGGCGAAGCAACTGGTGCGTGACGTCCAGTCGCTCTGCCAAGCCCTTTTCTCGTTGAATGTCGACCGACGAGTCATCTCGGTCGTCCAACTCTCCGACGCCGACCTCGACCAGGGACTGCGACCTGCGCTGGTGGACGTCTCCGAGGCGCTCGAGGGCACCCGCGCCGAGGTCACCGTGACTTTGCGATGGAACGAGAGCCTTCTGCTCGGCAAGGCGGCGGGCGCTGCCGCGCAGGCGATTCGGGCGCGCCTCGTCGCCGAGGCCACACTCGGCGCCATCCGCCAGGCTGTGCAGCAGGCCACCGCCCTTGCCGTGGGATCGGTCGATGTGGTCACCCTTGGCAGCCGCCGGATGGCAATCGCGCAGGTCGTGCTCATGACAGAGACGAAGGAGCGAATGCTCATCGGTGCCGCCTACGTCGACGAGGACGACACGCGGGCCGCAGTGCGTGCGGTCCTCGACGCGCTCAACCGTTTCCTACCCGATATCAAGACGGCATGACGGGCAGAGCCGTCGTCTCTCCGCACCGACTTTCTGCCGAAGCGGGGAAGAAGATCTTGGAGACTGGGGGCAATGCCGTTGACGCCGCCATCGCCGTGGTTGCAGCCCAGGGCGTGGTCGCCCCAGAGACCTCGGGACTTGGCGGCGACCTCTTCGCCCTCGTCCACCAGCCGGGCTGGGATCGCCCCCGTGCCCTCAACTCGTCAGGCCGGGCGGGCTCCAACGCCGACGGATCTGCCCTCGCGGCCCAGGGCCTTCGTTCGATCCCAGCCGACGACCCTCTGGTGGTCACGGTGCCCGGGTGCGTCGACGGGCTCCTCACTCTGAGCCGGGAGTTCGGACTGCTTCCGATCGGCGACACCCTCCAACCCGCCATCGAGCTCGCTGCCAACGGGTTCCCGGCGTCGACCGAGCAATCGAGGGCTTTCACCGGCCAGGCCGACCGGTATCGCAACAACCCCGCTGTGGCGGGCCTCTACCCGAACGGCGAACCTGTGGCTCCCGGCGACCTGGTGATCCGAACCGAGCTCGCCGCCACTCTCCAGACCATCGCGGAGACCGGTGACCGGGACATCTTCTACCTCGGCATCCCAGGCGAAGACATCGTGTCGGCGCTGGGCGGGACGATCACCATGGACGACCTGGCCCAGGAACAGGCGGAGTGGGTCGATCCGGTCGGTGTCGACGTGTTCGGGCACACGGCGTGGACCATGCCCCCCAACTCGCAGGGCTACCTGGGCCCGGCCACGCTCGCCGTCTTCGAGATGCTCGATCCGCCCCGGGATCCGCAAGATCCACGCTGGTGGCACCTGCTCATCGAGGCCTACCGGTGCCTGGCATGGGAACGCGACGATCTGGTCACCGACCCCGGCACCAACCCCCTGCCACAGGAGATGCTGGCTGACCGCGATCGCCTCGCCCGCCTCGCCGAGTCCGTCGAGGAACACGCGGGCTCGTGGCCGGCCACCCCGCACCGCCTCTCCGGCACCGCTTACATGTGCACCGCCGACGAGGCGGGTATGGGAGTGTCGATCATCCAGTCCAACTACTACGGCACGGGATCCAGATTCGGCGCCGCGCGGTCCGGTTTCCTGCTCCACGACCGCGGGCGCGGGTTCACGCTCACGCCTGGCCATGCCAACCAGGTCCTCCCCGGTCGCCGGCCAATGCACACCCTGTCCCCGACTCTGTGGACGAGGGGCGCTGAACCGGGCTGGATCATCGGTACCCGGGGCGGGGACATTCAGCCTCAACTCGTGGCGCAACTCGCAGGCCGGGTCATCTGGTCAAACATGGAAGTCGAAGCCGCCCAAGCCATGCCCCGCTGGTCGACCGCCGACTTCGGGCCGGGGAGTGAATCACGGATCAGCGTCGAGCCAGGCGTGCCTGATGTGGTCGAGGATCTTCGCCGCCGCGGACACGAGGTGGGCATCGTCGACGGGCCTCAGGGGGGATGGGGACCGATGTCGGTAATCGGCTTCGACGGCGATCAGCGGGTGGCTGCCGCCGACCCCCGTGTCGACACCACTGCCGCCCTCGTCTTTTAGGTCCCCCGGCCGAAGGCGGGGGGAAAGTACCGCCGGCCGAGGAACGAGGCCGGGGGTAGGGGGCAGGAGATCCTTACCGACGAGCTTTCATAGCTGTGAGCACTGCCGCGAGGGCCTCAGGGTCCGACTGGAGCACCGAGCCGATCGAGTAGAACCCAACCCTCTGCAGTCGGTCGCCGTATCTCTCGTGGATGGCAGCGCCGACCCGGTCGACAGGAGCCACCACACCCACCTCGGCCAGCATCTCGTCGGAGATCTTCTCAGGCATCTTGTCCCACTCCCCCCGCCGCGACATGGCGTGCAGCTCGTCGCCGACGTCCCAGCCGCTGGCCTCGAGAACCGCTCGATAGGAAGGGGTCGATGCGTAGAAGGCGATCTGCTGGCGGATCGGCTCCATCGACTGCTCGATCTGCGAGTCGGTGTGCCCGGTGGCGACAAACACCGAGGACGCTCTGGCGACATCATCGAGGCTGCGCCCCGCGGACTCTGCTCCCTTCATCATCGCCGGCAAGACCACCTTGTCGAGATACCGCACGGTGTGGAAGGGATGGACGTGGAAACCGTCGCAGACTTCTCCAGCCATACCGCTCAGGATCGGCCCCACGCCGGCTATGTACACCGGAATGTCGGGCGTGGGAATCGGTCCCGGATCGAAGAACGGCGTCATCAGGGAGAATTTGTAGAACTCGCCGTCGTAGCGAAGGGGACTCGACGTTTGCCACGCCTCCCAGATGGCGCGGAGGGCGAGGATGTAGTCACGCAGTCTTGCCGCCGGTCGTCCCCACTCGGTGCTGAAGCGGCGCGTGATGTGAGCCTTGACCTGGGTCCCCAACCCGAGCATGAACTGTCCGCCGCTCAAGCGGGCGAGGTCCCAGGAGGTGTGGGCCAGGACCATGGGCGAACGCGGGAACGCGACTGCGATAGCGGTGCCGAGCTCGAGCTCGGGCTCTTCCATCCCAGCCACCACGAGCGGCAGAAACGGATCGAACTGCGTCTCGGCGGTGAAAAAGCCGTCGTAGCCGGCGGCTCGCGCCGCCCGGGCGGCCTCCGCCGCGTACTGGGGTGGCTGGGACGCGAAGAAGAAGTCGGCTTTCACAGTGCCAAAGTACCGCGCCTTGAGTGGTCTTGGCTGCCCGATGCGACGACCCGGTCCCGTCAGCGGTTGTCCAGCAAGTACTCAGTACGTGGTACTTGGATTGCTCTCGAACGACTGCGCCTATGCCACTAGTCCAAGTACCAGGTACCCAGTACCAAGTACCATCCCGAAGCATGAAGCGTCTCGCCAAGATCATCGGCATCATCGGCGGGCTCGCCGCCGTGGTGTGGGCCATGCGCGACCGCTTCATCTCGGTCGCGATCTCCCGGGAGCCCGAACCGCCGGCGTTCCGGGTCACGCCCAGCGTGCCCGTCGAGTCGATCGACGGCATCGGCCCCGTCTTCGCCAAGAGACTCACTGCGGCGGGTATCGACTCGGTTGCCCGCCTTGCTGCAGCCTCTCCGGATGCAGTAGCTGAGGCCGCCGGAGTCAGCTCGGCCCGGGCTCGGTCGTGGATCGACCAGGCCTCCGGTCAGGGCGGCTGATTGCCCTACCTGCACCCTCCCGAAGACCTCGGGGAACTACTCGCGGACGAGCCCGACTACCGGGCCGACCAGCTCCGCCACTGGCTGTACTCCACCCCCGTGCTCCGCGCCTCGGACATGTCCAACCTCCCATTGTCGGTCCGGGAGCGACTTGGCAGGCTCTGGCCATTCGCCGTCGACATGGAGCAGGTCGCCGACGGCGGGGCCACCCGCAAGTGGCTCTTCCGAGCGCCCGACGGTGCGGCCTTCGAAGCCGTGCTCATGGGCTACCCCAGACGCACCACGCTCTGCATCTCCAGCCAGGCCGGCTGCGCCCTCGGCTGCACCTTCTGTGCCACGGGCCAGTTCGGGTTCGAGCGTCACCTCCAGGCGGGCGAGATCGTGGCCCAGGTCGCCTACGCGCAGGCCTTCCTCCGCCAGGTGGGCCTGCCCGCCAGCCCCAACCACCTGACCAACGTGGTCT
>CAZGWX010000104.1:0-4007 GCA_964529515.1 uncultured Acidimicrobiaceae bacterium | reverse complement strand
TGCAGCCACAACGGCGTCCTTTGGCCGGGACGGCGCCGGGGGAGGAGCAGCGCCCTCCCCGCGGCCTCTCGAAACCGGGCCGCGAAGATCGAGGTGTCCGCCAGGTGTTCGATGAGAAGCTCGCGCGCCTCGTCCGGGTCGAGCACGAAGGCGTCGATGTCCTGGGGCTCGTCAGCATCGGGGAACCGGAACGAGACCCCGTCGTCTGACCAGACCATGTCGAGATCGATGCCGTAGCGGGTGCGGAAGCGGTGGCGGAGGGCGAAGGCCCACGGTGCGTGCACTCGGGCACCAAGTGGGGAGTGGACCACGACCCGCCAGTCGCCCAGCTCATCCCGGAATCGCTCGATCACCACGGTTTGGTCGCTGGGGACGGTTCCGGTCACCGACGCCTGCTCCTCGACGTAGGACACCAGGTTGCGAGCGGATCGTTCGTCGAGGTGATTCTCGGCGACCAGCGTCTCCACGGCGTTTTCGCCGAGTTCCTGAATCCGGCGGACGAAGCGGCCGATCTCCCTGCCGGTCTCAGCCGGCCGTCCGAGGGTGTCGCCCTTCCAGAACGGCATGCGGCCCGGAGTGTTGGCAGGAGCGGGTACGACCTCGACCCGGTCGTGTCCGATGCTGTTGATGCTCCAGACGGTCGTCCCCAAGAGGAAGGTGTCTCCCGCCCGGCTCTCGTACACCATCTCCTCGTCCAGTTCGCCAACCCGCGACCCGTCGGGGAGGGCCGCCACAAACAATCCGCGGTCAGGGATCGTCCCCGGATTGGTGACCACGAGATGACGAGCACCTTCGCGTGGCGTCACGAGGTCAGAGTCGCGGTCCCAGACCACCCGCGGCCGGAGTGCGGCGAACAGGTCGGAGGGGTAGCGCCCCGCCAGCATGTCCAGGGTCGCATCGAATGCGTGACGGCTGAGCGAGGCATACGGAGCGGCGCGGCGCATCAACTCGTAGAGGCCCGCCGACGTCATACCCGCCGAGGCAACCACGTGGGCGACGATCTGCTGCGCGAGGACGTCGAGGGGGTTGGTGGGGATGCGTGTTTCCTCCACCTGGCGCCGGATCATGAGCGACGCCAGGACGGTCGAAGCGAGGAGATCGCCGCGGTATTTGGGGAAGATGCGTCCGGTCGACACCCCGCCCACCTGATGGCCGGCCCTTCCCACCCGCTGCAGCCCGGAGGCGACGGAGGTCGGGGACTCGATCTGGATGACCAGGTCGACCGTGCCCATGTCGATGCCGAGCTCGAGCGAGGAGGTGGCCACGACGGCGCGGAGCTCACCGCTCTTGAGGCCGGACTCGATGCCGAGGCGCTGTTCCCGGGCGACCGAGCCATGGTGGGCGCGGGCCAGTTCCTCCCCGGCCAGGGCGTTGATGGCGGCGCACGTCCTCTCGGCGAGCCGGCGCGAGTTGGCGAACACGATGGTGCTCCGGTGCGCCAGGATCAGCTCCAATAGCCGCGGGTAGATGGCGGTCCACATCGAGTTGGCGTCGTCGGGACCTTCTGCCGGCTGGGTCATGTCGTCCGCCGGCACCTCGACCAACAGGTCGAGCTCGCGCTCGGAAGGAACGTCGACGATCGTGACCGGACGTGCCGTCCAAACCTCGTCGACCACCTCGCCGCCCCCGAGGAACCTGGAGATGGTCTCCAGGGGCCGCTGTGTCGCCGACAGCCCGATCCGCTGGGGTGGCGAGTCGGCGAGCTCGTCGAGGCGTTCGAGGGAGACGGCCAGGTGGGCGCCCCGCTTGGTCCCGGCGACGGCGTGGACTTCGTCGACGATCACCCAGCGGACGGTGCGCAAGTTTGACCGGACCGAAGACGTCAGCATCAGGTAGAGCGACTCCGGGGTGGTGATCAGGATGTCGGGCGGGTGGCGCTCCATGCGGCGGCGATCCTCCGCCCTGGTGTCTCCGGTCCGGATGAAAGTGGAGATGGCTGGCGGCTCGGCTCCGAGCCTCTCCGCGGCGAGCCGTATGCCCGCCAGAGGCTCGGCCAGGTTGCGCTCGACGTCATGAGCCAGGGCTTTCAGAGGGGACACGTAGAGAACCCGACACCGCTCGTCTCGGTCTGGCGTCGGTTCGACGAGCAGGCGGTCGAGTGCCCAGAGGAAGGCGGCCAGGGTCTTGCCCGAGCCGGTCGGGGCGTGGATCAGCGTGTGATCGCCGGCGGCGATGGCTGGCCAGCCGAGAGTCTGGGCGGGCGTGGGCTCATCGAATGCCGCTTGGAACCACGCTCTGGTGGCCGGTGTGAACTGGTCGAGAGCCACGGTGAGAAAGTACCGGAGACGGGAGACAATTCACGCGGGTCCAAGGGTCTATCCGGCGAGATCTGCGCGATGGAGCCGACCCCCTACCCCCGGCCTCGTTCCTCGGCCGGCGGTACCAAAGTGTGACCCCGACCCCTCGCTCCGCTCCGGGGATCAATTACTTAGGAGCGGGCGGTGCGCAATGTCAGTGCCGACACCAGGACGACCAGGACCGACGCCAGCACCAGGAGTCGGTAGTCGATTAGGCCCAGGAGGGCCGCGCCCACCGCGGTGGCCCCAGACTGCGGGATGCTCACCGCCATGCTCGTCGCTGCCGCGGTGCGCCCTTGCAACGTCGGAGGTGTCAGCCGTTGGCGCACCGTGGTGAACGCGACGATCACCCATGGCACGCCGAGACCGATGAGTGCTAGACCGGCGATTCCGAGAGGAAGGTTGGATCCCGCGAGTGGGAACAGTCCGATCCCGATCGCGGCCATCCCGAGGGCGACGGTCCTGGGCTCGCCCAACTTGCCGATGAGCCTCGCCGAGGTGGCGCCGCCGGCCACCGAACCGACGCCCTGGAGGCTGACGAAGACACCGAGCATGGCGGCTTCGACACCGAACCCCTGCTCCATCGCCGGGAACACCGCGGCGTTGGCGAGCCCGACCGCACCGAGTGCGATGCCGAGGACGATGGTGAGCCTGCGTAGCACCGGAACCTTCCACAGATGGCGAAACCCGGCCGTGAGCTCTTCCCAGTAGTTGCCCTTTTCCTCGCTGGAGAGGTCGGTCTCTTCGACCTCGACCTTGTCGATCATGTACGCACCGAGCGCGAACCCCAGAGCGGTCAGCCCAACGACCGCCATCGGGCCGGCGGCAACGTAGAGCCCGGTGCCGAGGAGGGGAGACACGAGCCGGAGTCCCATGTCGATGGTGGAGAGGATGCCGTTGCCCGAGGCGAGCTCCTCGTCAGGGAGGATGTCGCGAACGAGGCCGGACTGGGCTGCCGCAACCAGATGGCCCGAGCAGCCGTAGACGAACATGATCACGTAGATCAGCCAGAGCTTCGGAGTGCCGTCGACCAGGCCCAGCATCATGAGGATCGGCACCATCAGGATCCCGGTGACGACCAGGATCCGCTTGCGCGAGTGCCGGTCGACGATCTGTCCGAGGAAGGGAGCGACGAAGGCGGGAAGTCCAATCACGACGAGGACACCGGCGGCCGCCGAATCGGAGCCGGTCATGTCCTTGACCCATGCCGCCACCATCAGGAACAGGGCGGCGTCGGCGATGTTGATGGTGATCCAGCCGCGTGTGAGCTGCCGGAAGCTCACACGCGCCCAAGCACCGGTGCGTTGGCGTTTGGCTTCGGGCATCGGGAGTTTCTAGCTGGATGACGGCGCTAAGGCCGCGGCGATCTCAGCTGGCGAGGACGTGCGGGAGCAGGTCGCGGGTGGCGAGATCGAGGAAGACCTCGACCACTGCGGGGTCGAACTGGCTGCCGGCGAACCGGCTGATCTCGTCCACGGCGTACTCCACCGGCAGCGCCGGCTGGTAGGCGCGCACCGAGGTCATGGCGTCGAAGGCGTCTGCCACGAGTACGATTCTGCTCAGGATCGGGATGTCGGTCCCGGCGAGGCCGAACGGGTAGCCGTCTCCGTCGTACCGTTCGTGGTGGTAGAGGATCGCCTCCGCGACTTTCGAATCGAGGCGGTTTCGAGTCATTGCGAAGCCGAGCTCGGGGTGGCGGCGCATCAGTTC
>CAZGWX010000103.1:0-15640 GCA_964529515.1 uncultured Acidimicrobiaceae bacterium | reverse complement strand
CCCGTCTCGGACCGTCATAAGTGCGGTAACCGCGGTCGAAGATGACGCCGTCGGTCATGGTTTCTCCCCGTGAACCAGGAACAGTTGCTCCAGCGACGCGGAGCCACGGGTCATGCGAACCAGACCGGTCCCCAGCCTCGCTGCAGCTCCGACGATGGCGTCCTCGAGCCCCTCGCCGGGACCCACGACGAGGCGGAGCCCGTCGACGACCGCGTCGATGCCCCGCTGCCCGAGCATGGCGGCCAGCTCTTCGGGCCGCTCCAGGACCTCGGCGAGCACGGTGGCGTCCTTCTCGAACCCTTTCAGCGGAGCGGAACGGAGGAGATTGCCGGCGTCCAGCATCACCACCCAGTCGCAAGTCTTCTCGATGTCCGGGAGGACGTGGGAGGAAACGATCACGTTGATGTCGAAGCTGCCGAGACGGCCGATGAGGTCGAGCATCTGCTCCCGGCCTTCGGGGTCGAGGCCTGACGCCGGCTCGTCGAGGAGGACCAGGTCGGGGTCGTGGACGATCGCCTGGGCCAGCTTGACCCGCTGGCGCATGCCGGTGGAGAAGTCGCCTAGGTAGCGGAACCGCTCTTCCTCCAGGCCGACGAGGAACAGGGTCTCGGACGACCGGCGCTTCGCCTCGCGCGGCGGCAGCCCGGCCAGCTCGGCCGTGTACGCGACGAAGTCCGCAGCCGTCTGGTCGAGAGGGACGCTTCCGACCTCCGGCATGTAGCCGACTCGGGCTCGCACTTCCAGAGGCTCGGTCTCGGGGTCGTGACCGAGCACGGTGGTCTTGCCCGCAGTGGGGTGGAGGAGGCCGAGGAGGATCCGCAGCATGGTCGTCTTCCCCGCACCGTTGGCGCCAACGAGACCGGTGACGCCGCTGGGGATCGACAGGTCGAGGTCGCGGAGCGCAACCACTTCTCCGTAGTCGTGGGTGAGGCTGGCGACTTCGACGACGGCGTCGGTCATCGTCCCGCCACCACCTCGGCGAAGCCCGGCCCCTCCGGACGCTCCAACTGCTCCATCGTGCAGTCTTCGGGGGCTTTGTCGGGCCGCCAGCGGTGGAAGCGCGTGGCGTGGCGAAAGCGATCGCCTTCCAGCTGGTCGTAGGACACCTCGACAACCACGCCCGGCTTGATCGGTGTCCACGACTGATCCTTGTCGCCGGTCCACCTACTCACGGCGCCGGGTGCCCTGGCCTCGGCCCCGAAGCTCTCGTCGGAGGCGAGTTCCTGGAACCGCTCGAAGATCTCGACCCGGTCGGCGTCCCCGAAGCCCGAGCAGTGGCCGATGAAGTGGAGATCACCGTCGCCGTTGTAGAGGCCGAGGAGGAGAGAGCCGATCTTGCCGCCGTCCTTGTGCTCCCTGAAACCGCCCACCACGACATCGACGGTCCGGCGGTGCTTGATCTTGATCATCGCCCGCTTCCCACTCTTATAGGCCCCGTCGGGGTCTTTGGCGATGATGCCGTCGCATCCAGCCGACTCGAACTCGTCGAACCAGCGCTTCGCAGTCTCAACGTCATCGGTCTGTGGCGTCAGATGCCAGGGGTGTTCGAGACCGGCGGCGAGGGAGACGAGTCGGTCGCGTCGTTCACGGAAAGGAGCGGCGCGCAGGTCCTCGCCCTCGTGGGCCAGCAGGTCGAACGCGACCAGCTCGGCAGGTGTCGCCTCGGAGAGCATGTCCACCCGGGACTGAGCGGGATGGATGCGCTGTCCGAGAGCATCGAAGTCGGTGGCGCCGTCGATGACGACAACGATCTCCCCGTCGACGACGGTCCCCGACGGGAGTTGCTCCACGGCGCCCCGCAGCTCGGGGAAGTAGCGGAGCAGCGGCCGCTCGTTCCGCGAGTCGAGCCGAATCGCGGGTGCGGACCAGGACAGGGATCGGAAGCCGTCCCATTTCGGCTCGTAGACGAAGTCGCCGGAGGGCCAGCCCTCGAACACGCGTGCCTCCATAGTGGGCACCGGCGGAAGGAACGGATGGGCTGGCACCGGGTGATTCTACGCCCGGATACCCTCAGGCTCCGATGTCGGCCCGGATCATGAGCGCAGCCCGAGCCGTCTACGAGGTCGGCCGGAACGCCATCAGGAGCTACGGGCAGGACCGAGTGGGCCGGATGGCCGCGGCCCTGGCGTATCGAACCCTGTTCGCCCTCGCACCGCTGCTCCTCCTCGGCATCGGGATCTTCGGCCTCCTCATCGGAGACCCCGGCGAGGCGAGGGACGTCGTGGTCCGAACGATCGGCAGCCTGGTCGGGCCCAAAGTGGGGGAGACGATCGAGTCCCTGGTGGTCTCGGCGGTCAACGCGTCCGACACCACCGCAATCATTGGCTTCGCCCTGTTCGCCTGGGCCGCGTCGTCGCTGTTCATGGACCTGCAGATGAGCCTCAACGACATCTTCAAAGTGCCCAGGGACCAGATCACCGGGTGGAAGAGCTTCCTCCGCCGGCGCGCCATCGCCATCGCCTGGTCGGTGAGTTTCGGGGCTCTCCTCATCGCGGCCTGGTTCGCCGGCGCCGCCGGGGGTTGGCTGGCCGAGCTGGTGCCCGAACGCTTCGTCCTCGCCCAGACACTGGTCGAAATCGGTACGAGAGTGGTGGCGTTCGCCGTGGTGCCGGGTGTGTTCGTGCTCATGTATTCCACGATGACCCGGGCCGAGATCCTGCGTCCCGCCTTGTGGGTCGGCGCCTTGGTCACTTCGGTGGCCTTTCTCGGCACGGCCTTCGTTGCCGGCATCTACTTCTCCTGGGACCGCCAGACGACGGCGAGTCAGATGGCGGGTTCGGCGGTCGTGCTGCTGGGACTCGCCTACTTCGTCGCGTCGGCGGTCCTCATGGGAGCCGAGATCACCCGCGCCCATCACGAGCGGCTCGAGGAGCAATAGTCTCGCGACATGCCCGTCGACCTTCCCGGCTTCGTCACCGATCTCAAGGAGCATGCCACCGAGCACGGCTTCCACGTCCACGACGAACGACATTTCGTCGAGACCTACTCCTTGCGCCAATCTTGGGAGGTGGACGTTCATCCGGAGGCGGGATGCGGACGGCCCATCGACCTTCACCTGGCCCTCGATGTCGACCCGCGCATCGTGCTTTCGCTGGACGATCACCTCAACAGCCTCGACGACGATTACGCCGAACCCGAGGGCGACTTCGACCTCGATCTGTTCTTCAACTGGGCGGTGCCGCCGCTGCAGACGTCGCCCGACCTACTCATCCTCGCCACCGACCTGGCCGGGATAGGAGGGACGACCCTTCCCATCGAGGTCTCGGCCATCGACTCCTACGACGCCGTCACCGACGCCGCGGTGCGCCGGCTCACAATCATGGGCAAGGTCCGGATCAGCCTCGTCGACGTGATCATGGGCCGGGAGGAGATGTGCGAGGTCCTGGACGCCGCCCGCGAGGTGTCCGAGTACCTGCTCGACAGGGTCGACGACTGGATGGAGATCCCAGGCTGATGCAGCTACAGGATCAGCTGCACCAGGGCCCAGACGCCGAGGAAGGCCGTGGTGCCGGCGAGGGTCAGGAACAGTGCCCTCGTCAGGGATTTCGGAGGAGGTGCGGCGGGCACCCCATCGCTGGTCGGCGTCGCCGCCGGTGTTGTGCGTGCCGGGTTGGGACCCGGCGCCTCACGGACGATGCCAACGGTGCGGGCGAAGGCGTCGGGCCGGTAGGGCCGGAATGTGAGCGCGTCGTCGTCGGCGGCGATCACGAACGAGTCGGCACCCAGAGCCTCGAGCCGGTATTCGTCATCGGTCCACTCACCGATCTCCGTCCCGTTTGACGAGAGGCGGATGCCGCCCTCCTCGACCCCGAGGATCACCGGGACCTGCTCGCCGTCGAGTTCCACGACTCCATCAAACATTGGCATTGGCTTACCCCCAGGCTGTTGCAGCTCCCAAGCTAGGCGATCCTGGCGGGATGGGAAGGGGCAAGCAGGCTCGGTCACCTCGGGTTGTACGATGGCCCGATGGTCGAGAACGCCCTAGAAGGCCTGGTGGTCGTCGGAGACGACGGCTCACCGGCAGCCGACATCGCCTGGCAATGGCTGACCATGCACGCTTGGGACGGTTGGAAGGTGGAGGTCGTCACTGCCGACGAGTCGAGCATCGTCTGGGGTGAACCGGTCACCGGGAATCCGTGGTCTCCTGCCTGGAGCCGCACCGGCGAGCCCCCGGGGGCGACCGGCGTGGTCTACCTCCAATACGCCAGCGACCCTCGCGTCATGCTCGCCGAGAGGTCGGATGCCGACCTCGTCGTCGTGGGACGGCACAGTGACACCGGGCCCTTTGACCTCCCCTACCTCGGGAGCACCAGCGAATGGCTGATGCAGAATCCGCCCGCGCCGCTGGCCGTCATCGGCCGGGCCGAACGCATGGAGAAGGTGTTGGTCGCCTTTGACGGGTCGCCTCACGCGCGGCGTGCCATGGACTCGTTCGCCTCGCTTCCCGCCGCAGCCCATGCCTCGGTGGTGATCGCCACTGTCGATGACGGCAGAACCGATACGGCCGCAATCGATGAGGCGGCGTCCTTGCTCGAGGGCCGAGTCGGCTCTGTGGAGACGGCCGTCCTGTCCGGCAGGCCCACGGCGGCCATCCTCGAAGCAATCGGGGAGACCAGCGCCGACCTCGCCGTCCTCGGCACCAGGGGTCTCACAGGGTGGAAGCGGATCAGGGTGGGTTCCACGGCGGGTGCGGTGGTCCGCCAGGCGCAGTGCAATGTCCTGGTGGCCGCGGTGGAGGCTGGATGACCCTCTTCCTCGCCGTCAGCGAGGGCTCGAACCAGCGCTTCGCCAGTTTCGACGTCCCCGTCTGGGTCTGGGTCGCCTTCGGAGTGTTCGTATCCATCCTGCTTCTCGTCGACGTGCTTCTCGTCCATCGCAAGCCGCATGTGATCTCGATGCGCGAGGCGGCGATCGAGTCATCGATCTGGATTGCGATCGGCCTCTCGTTCACCATCGTCATCCTCGCCTGGCAGGGTGGCCAGGCCGCGGGGGAGTACCTGGCGGGCTACCTCATCGAAAAGAGCCTGTCGGTCGACAACGTGTTCGTGTGGGCGGTGATCTTGAGCTACTTCGCGGTGCCGCCCCAGTTCCAGTTCCGGGTCCTCTTCTGGGGCATCTTCGGGGCACTGATTCTGCGCGCCGTCTTCATTTTCGCCGGTGTGGCTCTGATCGAGCGCTTCGATTGGGTCCTCTACGTCTTCGGGGCATTCCTTGTTTTCACGGCTTTCCGAATTGCCCGCCATCAGGGCGTGGAGGTGCATCCGGAGGACAATCCGGTGCTCAAACTCGTCCGAAAGGTGGTCCCGTCGACCACCGAGTACGACGGCCAGAAGCTCTTCACTCACGTTTCGGGGCGCATGCTCGCCACCCCGCTGTTCGCGGTGCTCATCCTCATCGAGTCCACCGATGTGGTGTTCGCTGTCGATTCGATTCCGGCGATCCTGGCCGTGAGCCGGGAGCCCTTCATCGTCTTCTCGTCGAACGCTTTCGCCATACTGGGGCTGCGAGCGCTCTATTTCCTACTTGCCGGGATGGCCGGACGGTTTCGATATCTCAACTTGGGTCTGGGTGTCATCCTTGCCTTCGTCGGCGTGAAGATGCTGATCCACGAGTGGTATCACATGCCGATTTGGCTCAGTCTCACGGTGATCGCGGTGGTGCTGACGGTCACCATCGTCGCGTCATTGCGAGCCGAGAGGCGCGACCCGCGCGATCTCAGTTGAGGACTCGGCGGCAGCTCCACGCTCGCCAGTAGTACTGACCCAACTCCTCATATCGGTTGGCCAGCCACGCCGCCGATGCGACGTTGGCCTCGGCGTCGAACGGGCTGGCGTCGGGATATCCGGCCTTGGGAGCGGTCGTGGCCCATGTCGAGGGGAGGAACTGGAAGAGGCCGGAGGCGCCCGAATACGGGTTGTAGGCGTCGGGGTCTCCGTTGGACTCACAGCGCAGGATCGCCAGCGCTTCGTCCACCCGGTTGGAGGGGAAGAACTGCGAGACCAATCCGCGCCAGCGCTCCACCTCTGGCGGGAACGACCAATTCTGGGGCTGGGTGGTTGTAGTGGCGGCGGGGGGGTTGGTGGTGGGAGCGGAGGGCGTCGTGGTGGTCGTCGGACCTGGCGCTGGGGTCGTCGTCACCGGTGGACGATCCTCCTGGCGCCCGCGCTCACTGTCACGGATGCGGGCCATGTCAACGGCCGTCAGCGCGGCGCGATAGTCGGCGTCGGCCTGCTGCTGCTTGCGCACCGCCTGGGCGACCTGGGCGTCGGCCCGGTCGTAGAGAGCGATCAGCTCGGCCACTTCGGCGTCCATCTCCGCCTTGAGGGCGGCGTACTCGGACTCCTTCTCGAGATACAGCTGCTGCAGCTGCTCGAGCGAGCGGCGCTTCACGAACAGCTCGTCCGAGTCGGCCCGGCCGCGGTTCACCACCTGGGAGACCGCGTTGGAGGCGACCATCGCCTGTTCGACCGAGTCCGAGACCACGACGGTCAGAGTCGCCGATCCCAGCATGTCCATGTAGGTCTGGACTGCCCGCTGTTCGAGCTCTTCGGCTATGCCTGCGAGCTCGGAGTCGGCGTGAGTGACCTGGGTGGCGAGGGTGTCGAGACTTGATCCGACCTCGGAGAGGGAGGCCGCCAGGTCGGCGGCGTCGGCGATGCTGTCGGCGAGCTTGGCCTCGATCTCGTCACGGTCGGAGACGGCGTCGTCGACCAACCCGGAGGCCCGTTCGGCAGCCTGGGTGGCGGCATCGAGCCGGCGTTCGGTGTCGTCGACATCCTGCGCCGACACGGGCGCCGTGGTGGCCGCTACGGCCATCACGACCAGCGCCGTAGTGATGGTGGGTGCAATGCGGAACCGCAAGACGATTCAGGCTACCCAAATACCGGCGACGTGAGAAGTGGGGATCCGGGTCGCGGTACGCTCGGTCGATGAGCAGGGCCAAAATCGCGTCAGGATCGCCGTATGAGTCTCGAATCGGATTCTCCCGCGCGGTGCGTGTCGGCGACAGGGTCGTGGTGGCCGGGACGGCTCCGATTTGGCCCGACGGTTCGGTGGATCCAGATCCCTCAACGCAGGCGCGCCGGTGCCTCGAGATCATGCTCGGAGCGCTTGCCGAGGCCGGGGGCTCGCCCGCCGACGTCGTTCGCACGAGGACTTTCCTGACCGACGCCGCGCACGCCGACGCGGTTGGACTCGCACACGGCGAGGTCTTCAGTGAGATTCGTCCCGCCTCGACGATGGTGGTCGTCGCCGCGTTGCTCGACCCGCGCTGGGTGGTAGAGATGGAATTGGAAGCCGTGCTGAGTGTTTGACTCATAGGAGGTTGCAATGTTCAGCAGATCAGACAAGCAAGTGATGCCGGTGCCCACCGAGGCCTTGGCCGGACGCGACGACCCGATGCCTGTGCCGGAGACGCACCATGTCTTGGACAGCCCTCTGCAGGGTCCGTGGCCCGAGGGGATCGAAGTGGCAGTGTTCGGGATGGGTTGTTTCTGGGGGGCCGAGCGCCGCTTCTGGCAGCTGCCCGGCGTCCACAGCACCGCCGCGGCGTATGCGGGGGGCTACACGCCGAACCCGTCCTACGAGGAGGTCTGCACGGGCCGTACCGGTCACGCCGAAGTGGTGATGGTCGCGTACGACCCGGCACAGGTGAGCTACGACGAGCTGCTCCGTGTCTTCTGGGAGACCCACGACCCGACGCAGGGCTATCGCCAGGGGAACGACCTCGGGACGCAATACCGCTCGGCAATCTTCACGACCACCGACACCCAGCTCGACCAGGCAAAGCGGTCGCGTGACGTGTATCAGGCCGTGGTCTCTGCCGAGGGGTTTGGCGACATCACCACGGAGATCGCCCCGCTCGGCGAGCTGTACTACGCCGAGGACTACCAGCAGCAGTACCTCTCCAAGAATCCCCACGGGTACGACTGCCACGCCAACACCGGTCTGGCGTATCCGGGCCTCGGTTAAGAAGCTGCGAGCACGGCGGAGACCACCTCGTCCGGCGGGGCCGTAGGGTCGATCTCGACCATGACGTCCGGCGTGATCCCGACGCCTCCGAAGTCGTGGCCGCCTGGGGTCACCCAGCGGGCGATGGTGAGGCGAAGCGCTCCGCCGTTGGACAGGTCGAACCGCTGCTGCACAGTGTTCTTTCCGAAGGTGTTCTCGCCGTAGACCACGGCTCGCCCCACTTCCTGAAGCACCCCTGAGACCACCTCCGACGCTGACGCACTGGCCCGGTTGACCACCATGTCCACCCGGACGTTGTCCGGAACGATCGCGGTTCCGGTGACCTCGTAAGGGATGCGGATCCCCGGTCCCTCGGTTATCACCACCTCCCCTTCGGGGAGGAAGACCGACGCCACTCCGATCGCGGTGTCGAGGAACCCGCCCGGGTTGTCCTGGAAGTCGATGACCAGGTGCCGCACGCCCTCGGCGAGCAGGTCGAGAACCGCCTGCTCGAACTCGGCATCGGCGCCGTTGGAGAACTGGAAAAGCTTGACGTAGCCGACGTCGCCGATCCTCTCGTACTCGAGGGCGGGAATGTCGACCGCGGCCCGAACGATCTCGACTTCGAGGCTGGCGCCCTCACGTTCGATCTCGAGTATCACGGGGGTGCCGGCAGGCCCGCGGACCCGCGAGGTGACCTCATCGAGGCTCCAACCGACGATCGACTCTCCGTCGACGCCGACGATGACATCGTCCGGCAGCAATCCGGCTTCCCGGGCAGGGGCCCCCTCGAAGGTTCCGACGATGAAGATCCGGCAGGTGGTCGAGATGACCGTGCACTGTTTGTTGTCCTCGGCAATGGTCGGGTCCTCGGCATTCACCAGCGCGCCGATGCCCTCGATTTGGCCGCTGTCCTCCTCTTCCATCCGGTTCACCGCTTCCGGATCGAGGTAGCCGGAGTGAGGGTCGAGGGCGTGGGCGATGAGCGAGTCAACGATCGCCTCGGCCGTGGTGGCGTTGTTGAGCCCGAGTGACCCGGCTGCCACGCAGGTCGGGCGAAAGTCCGGGGCGGGGAGGGGGCAGACCAGCGGGTCGTCTTCCTGGCCCTCGCCCAGCGATCCGAGGCCTTCCGTCGCGGCGTCGGCGAGGACGCTCATGGCCACCTCGTCGACGAAGTTGTCGGAGATCAGGTCGACGACCTCGCACACGATCGCCACGTCGGCAGGCGCCACCGAGCAGTCGGGCATGACGACCTGGCGGTCCTCGCCGTTGACTCCGGGAACCGTGGTGGTGACTGTGGTGACCGGGGCCACGGTTGTCGTGGTGGAGTCGAGAGACTGGGCAGGGGAGCAGGCGGCCAGGACGAGTGCTGCCGCCAGCAGGGCGAAGCGTCTCATCGTGCCGCTCCAATCACGGCATTGATCAGTTCCGGGATCGTCATGTCGTCAGGCAACTCCAGTTCGACGTCGGGCACCAGCCCGCCGTTCCCGACGGAAGTCCCGTCCGGCGTCAGCCAACGGGACACAACGACGTTGAGACGCCCGCCGCTGCGCAGGTCGAAGCGTATTTGGATGGCGTCTTTACCGAAGGTGGGCGTGCCGACGACAAGGGCGTCGCGCCGGTCGCGGAGAGCTCCGGCCAGGATCTCGGCAGCCGATGCTGTCCCTTCATTGACCAGCACGATGAGGCGGCCACGCGTCGCATGTCCGCCGGGCCCGTATGAGTCGGCCACCTCGGAGTCACCGGCGTAGACCTCGTGGAACAGTGGGCCCTCGGAGATGAACTCGCTGGCGACCGACATCGCCGAAGTCACCAGGCCCCCCGGGTTGTCCCGGAGGTCGACGACCATCGTCGACCATGACCCCGCCATCTCGGCGAGGGCGTCGGTGACCAGGTCCGGCACGTCGGGTTCGAAGTCCGGAATGCGGAGATAGGCGGTGTCCTCGGCGGGCACCCCGGCCGTGACATTCGGCACCACCAGCTCGTCGCGGGTGATCTCGAAGTCGAGCAGCTCACCCTCCCGGTCGATGGTCAGTGTGACGGCCCCTGTCTCGTCACCCGCAATCTGCGCCGATGTCGCTGCGAATCCCTGGCCATCGACCGGCACGTCGTCGATGGCGACGATCACGTCCCCCGCAGCGAGACCTGCGGCCTTCCCCGGGTTTTCCTCGAGGGCGACGACGATCCGCAGGGGGCAGGACGGGCCGAGGCGGGCACACTTCGAACCGACCGAGTTGGTTGCGTCGAGCAGGAGGCCGACCCCGCCCACCAGGCCGTTCTCGCGAAACGCGGTGACTTGGTCCGGGGCGAGGTAGTAGGTGAACGGCCCAAACGCCTCCTCGATCAAGGTCCCCAGGACCCGGTCCATCACGGGGGAGACGGCGAGGCCTTCGGCGGCGATCAGTGCGGCCAGGTCGTCACAGAACCCGGTGAACGCCCGGTCGGGAATGGCGCAGGGAAGAGCTCGCGGTGTGGTGGCCTTCTCGATGTCCGACAGGTCCTGCTCGAGGGCCTCCGACGCCAGGGCCGCCAGCGCGGAGACGTCGACAGGCTGGTCGACATGCCAGAAGTCGATCAGCTCGAAGGTCTCGCAGAAAGCCGAGAAGGTCACCGGCGGCTGGTCGCAGTCCTGGAGGTCCACGGCGACCAAGGGGAGGGTCGTCGTGGTGGAGGCTGTCGGCTGGGTCGTCGGGGTCGCGGCGGTGGTCGTGGTGGCTACAGATGCACCGCTGCATGCGGCCAGGAGGACGCAGAGCGTGATGATGAGCCGGGACACGGCGTCATTATCGGCACGGGACGGCAGGTACCGTCGCGGTTAATGAGAGTCGTCCTGAGGTCGCCTGACGACGAGGTCGTGGTTCGCAATGTCGTCGAGGGATCCTGGGCGGAGGCGGGAGGGCAAGCCGAGTCCACACTGGGCGAGGGCACCTGGGCGCTTCCGGGCCTCGTCGACGCCCACTCTCACATTCCGAAGGCCGCCCTGGACATGGAGCCGACCGATGACCTCGGTGCGGAGGTTCGGGCACGGGAGGCCCTGGCCGCGGGCGTCATGCTGCTAATCGACAAGGGATGGATGGACGACACCGCAGTGAGGCTCGCCGAGCGGATGCCCGCGCGCGAGCGGCCGGACATCGAGGCGGCGGTTCGCCTCCTGTCCAATCCCGGCGGGTACATGCCGGGAGTGGCGCTCGAACTCGACGACGAGACCCTCGACGACGCGATAACCGACCAGGCCCGGCAGGGCAGCGGCTGGGTCAAGCTGGTCGGTGACTGGCCGCGCAAGGGCCACGGGCCCCAGGCGAACTTCACCGAGGACCAGCTGCGCCGGGCGGTCGAACGCGCCGCGGCCGAAGGATCACGGGTCGCGATCCACACCATGGCCCGCGAGGTCCCTTCGATGGCGGTCCGCTCCGGCATCCAGTCGATCGAGCACGGGCTGTTTCTCACCGCAGACGACCTGGAGACGCTGGCGGCGAACGGCGGAATGTGGGTTCCGACCATTCTGCGCGTCGAGCACACCATCGCCCAGTTGGGAAGCGAGTCTTCGGGTGGCCGACTCCTCAACGATGGCCTGGAGAACGTTCGGCGCCTGCTCGGGCTGGCGACGGAAGCCGGGACTCATGTCCTCGCGGGGACCGACCTCGTGGGGACGCCGGCAAACGTGGCGGCCGAGGCGCTGAAGCTGGTCGAGTACGGGTTGGGTCCGAGGGGAGCCGTCGACGCGGTATCGGTGGCCGGTTTTGTTGCGACCGGTCGCCCATCGGCGTTCGAGCTCGGCAGTCCCGCCAACGCCGTCTTCTTCCCGGCCAATCCCTACGACGAGCCCGGGGTTCTCGCCCATCCTTCCCAGGTGCTCAGACTCGGACATCTGGTGTGAGGCTGATCCTGGCCTCCGGGTCGCCTCGGCGGTCGGCCATCCTGGCCGGCCTCGGGCTGGAGTTCGCTGCCCGCGACGCCGGCATCGACGAGTCGCGCCGTCCCGACGAGTCGCCGCCCGCCTATGTGGAGCGTCTCGCCCGGGAGAAGTCCTCGGCCCTGGCCGAGCCGGGCGCCTTGACCATCGGATGCGACACGGTGGTCGTCCACGCGGGCAAGGTTCTCGGCAAGCCGGGACACCCGGAGGAGGCGCGCAGCATGCTGCGCCGGCTTCAAGGGGACACCCACGAGGTCGTCACGGCGCTCGCCGTCAGCGGATGGCGCGATGGTGCGCTCGGAGTCGAGTCGGCGGTGGACGTCACCGAGGTGAAGATGCTGGCGATGACCGACGAGGAGATCGCCGACTACGTCGCCTCCGGCGAACCCATGGACAAGGCGGGTGCCTACGCACTTCAGGAGTACGGCGGTGTGTTCGTGGAGACCATCCGGGGCAGTGCTCACACCGTGATCGGGCTTCCGGTCCATCTGTTGCCCCGGTTGCTGGGCAGGTTCGGTGAATCGTTGAGTGCCTTTAAGGCCCGCGGTTAACTTGACCTCCATGCGCACCGCTCTGGCAGCCGCCCTCCTCTTCGCTGCCGCTGCCTGCAGCCCGGCGGAGGTTGTCGACTCCTCCACCTCGACCAGCTCCACCACCACCTCGACTACGTCTACGACTCTCCCGCCGACCACGACGACCCCGCCACCCACGACGACAACGACCGTGCCGCCGTCGACCACGACGACCGAGCCCGGGATCTCGGGAAATTGGGCCGACCAGCCGCTGATCGTCACCGCGTGGGGTGCCGTGGGCTGGTGGGCCGGCTCAGGCTGGGTCGGGTCTTTCGGATCGCTCCCGATCTCCGGCGGCGAGGACTACCAGGTGGTCTCGGTGTCCGGGTCCGGCATCGTCTCGGGTGGTTCCCAGATCGAGACCTGTGAACCACTGAACAACCTTGGTGTCGAGCTCAGCGAGCCCGAAAAGCTCGGCGAATGGCCTGGACCGTTCGGCGTCGCCGTCTCGGCCGGATGGGACGTCCAGCCCCATTTGGTGGAGGCCTTCACCGACGACGGGACTTATGCGGGGCACGCCCGAGATCTGCTGTCCGCCCGCGGACTGACGGTCGCCAGCCCGGTCATCACCCAGCTCTTCCGTCTCGACCTGGAGGGCGACGGCGTCAACGAGGTGCTGGTGGTGGCTGAGGACATGCCGGAGAACTTCTTCGAGGTGACAGAGGACAACTACTCGATCGCATTCCTGCGCAAAGTCGTCGACGGCGAGGTCCAAACCGCCATTTTCGGAGCCTCGGTGAGCCCGGAGTCAGGGGAGCAGGCAAACACGTTCAGCATCGGAGGCGTCGGCGACCTCAGCGGCGACGGCAAGATGGAGATCGTCATCTCCGGCACCTACTACGAGGGGGCATGGATCGAGGTGTGGGAGTACGTGGACGACGACATGGGTGCGTCGCCCCAACTCACACAGGGGTGTGGCGCGTGATGGACAATCCCTTTCAGGACCGGCCGACATATGTGGCCCACACGGGCATCGAGCTCACCGAGGCGACACCTGATCGGGCGGCTGGCCGTCTGGTCATCAACGAGAACCACCACCAGCCGTACGGCGTGGTCCACGGCGGCGTGTACTGCACACTGGCGGAGACGATCGCCTCGACAGGAGCCGCCGTCTGGGCGATGGAACAGGGGATGGCTGGGGCCGTAGGGGTGAACAACTCCACCAACTTCCTGCGGGCCACGACTTCGGGAGTGTTGCTCGCGGTGGCGACGCCGATTCATCGAGGTCGGTCCGGCCAGCTCTGGAACGTCGAAATCACCCGGGAGGAGGACGGCAGGCTCGCCGCCCAGAGCCAGGTCCGCCTCCACAACGTCAAAGACCTCAGCGCGTTCTGACTTCACTTCCCTGCTCGCGAGCACCGCGTATCCCTGAGCGCCACGGAGTGCTCGCGAGCAGCGTGGATTGGGGTGGCCGCGTCAGCCGAGGCGGTTCTGGAGCCGGCGGAGCCGGGCCTCCCAGGTGGTGCCGACCTGGCTGATCCACTGGGACACCTCGTCGAGGGCGTCGGGGTCGGCCTCGAAGCGGGTCTCCCGGCCTGCCCGCTGCCTGGCGACCAGACCCGCCTCTTCGAGCACGGCAAGGTGTTTGGCCACGGCCTGGCGGCTCACCGGCAGCTCTCCGGCGAGACTGGTAGCGCTGGCCGGTCCTGACTCCACGAGCAAGTCGAAGACCGTCCGCCGCGTGGGGTCGGACAGGGCGGCGAACACCCGATCTCTCATGCGGCCAACATCACCAGCGACAGGAGCTGCCCCATGTCGTCCGGCACATGGTGGTCCCGCGTGTCGGTGACGGTGTAGGGGAGAAGCCGCTCGGTCACTGTGAGCGTGGTCCCGTCGCCGGCGGGCTCCACGGTGATGGTCACCTGGGAGGGGTCGCGATCGGGATGTCGCCACGACCAAGTGATGGAGTGGCCGGGATCGATCTCCTCGACCGTGCCGATGAAAGGAGTCCCGTCGGGAGCGAACTCGACGGCGCCACCCGAGCGTGGGTTGATCGCGATGGGGGACCCCATCCATTCGGAGGCAAGAGTCCCGTCGATGATGTGGCGCCAGACCTCGGACGGCGACGCACCCAACTCCACCGATCTCTCGACGGTCACTTCGTCCATGGTCATCCTCTCTGCAACCCAATGGTTGCGTGTCGTGTTAGCGTGGGATGCAACCTGTTGGTTGCACTCTACCCACTAGAGGAGATTTGCCATGTTGATCCCCACCGTGATCGAGCAGTCGTCCCGCGGCGAACGCGCCTACGACATCTACTCCCGCCTGCTGGCGCACCGCATCATCTTTCTGGGGAGGGAGTTCGACCCTTCGCTGGCCAATGTGATCGTGGCACAGCTCCTCCACTTGGAGAGCGAGGACCCCGAGAAGGAGATCGGCCTCTATATCAACTCACCCGGGGGTGACGGCTCGGCGATGATGGCCATCTACGACGCCATGCAATACGTCCGGCCTCCAGTGGCGACGACCTGCATCGGTATGGCCGCTTCCGCGGGGGCGGTCGTCCTGGCGGCGGGGGAGGCGGGAAGGCGGCGTGTCCTTCCACACTCGCGGGTCCTCATCCACCAGCCCGCGATTTTCGGCGGGGGTATCAGCGGCCAGGCCACCGATATCGAGATCCACGCCAAGGAGATCATTCGCCAGAAGGCCGAGATGCACCAGATCCTGGCCCGGCACACCGATCAGCCGTTGGAGAGGATCGCAGAGGACACCGAACGGGACCGGTGGATGACAGCCGAGGAGGCCGTGGCCTACGGCCTCGCCGACGAGATCCTGGTCAAGGTCCCGGACACCGCAGCGGGGCTCGCCGCTGATCTGTGAGACGGTTCTGTGCGGATGCTCGCGAACAGGTCGCGACAAACCCACAGAAAGAGGTGGGTCTGGGTTCTGTGCGGGTCTACCGCGAGCGTCTCGCGACAAACCCGCACAGAACGGTATGTGTGATCAGCCGATGACCGGCGTGCCGAACATCGCCTGCCCGAAGTAGACCAGGAATGCGATCGTGACGATCCACATCAGCCAGTGGACCTCGGCCGCCTTGCCCTTGACCAGCTTGATCAACGAGTACATGACGAAGCCGGCACCGATGCCGACGGTGATGCTGTAGGTGAGCGGCATCAGGATCATGGCGAGCAAGGCGGGGAACCCCTCCTCGATGTCCTCGAAGTCAATCCCCTTGATCAGTCCCGCCATCAGGAAGCCGACC
>CAZGWX010000102.1:0-6470 GCA_964529515.1 uncultured Acidimicrobiaceae bacterium | reverse complement strand
GGCCCTTGGGTGGTCGAGCTGGCCTACGGGGCGGGCTTCGAGACCACCCGATTCGACGCCGCCGCGATCTCGGTCGGAGTCGTGTTCGCCGGTGCGGGCCTCTTCGTCGGCCAGATCCTCGTGGCCCGAGGCCAGGCCGGCCGGCTGGGTGTTGCCTGGCTGAGCGGTCTCGCCGCAGCCATGGCCGCCGTGGTCCTGACACCCGGGGTGGCGCCGATGAGCCGAGTCACGATCGCGTTCACGGCCGGAGCCATCATCGCCCTGGGTGCGCTTGTCGCCGGCGCACTCACCGGCACCGAGGGGACCACCTCAGCCACCTATCTGGCTTCGAAGCGGACCATCGACATCGCCGTGTCGCTCTTCGTGTTGGTGCTTTCGGCGCCGATCCTGCTCGCCGCCGGCATCGCCGTCCGCCTGGACAGTCCGGGGCCGATCTTTTTCAAGCAGACGCGAGTGGGGCGCGGCGGCCGCAGGTTCGGACTCCTCAAGATCCGGACCATGCAGGCCGAGGCCGACGAGGCCGTTTTCGCCGAGCACCTGGCCCGGCTCGAGGCGTCACGTCACACCGGCGATGGCACCCCGATCCGGATCGCGGACGACCACCGGGTCACCCGGGTCGGGAGAGTCCTGAGGAAATGGTCGATCGACGAGCTCCCGAACCTCTGGAACGTCCTCCTGGGGCCGATGTCATTGGTGGGTCCGCGTCCCCTGGTTCCCGCCGAGGCCGAACTGGTTGGAATGGACAGCCCGAGATTCGAGGTCAAGCCCGGCATCACTGGCCTCGCCCAGGTCGAGGGCCGGGACAACATCACGATCCTGGCGCGAACGGCGCTCGACGAGGAGTACATCGAACACCGCTCTGCCGCCCTCGACACCCGGATCTTGCTCAAGACGATCAAGGCGGTGTTCACGTCCCCCGGCGACTAACACCACTAGGTACGCTCGCCACTCATGACCCGAAAGCAAGCCGCCCAAGAATCGTTCCAAGCCGTCGAAGCCGAGCTCAAGGACATCTCCCGGTGGATGTACGAGAACCCGGAGCTGGCTTACAAGGAGTTCGACTCGTCGGCCCGGCTGTCGAGTTTCCTCGCCGCCAGCGGGTTCGACGTCACCTACCCAGCTCACGGGCTCGACACCGCGTTCGAGGCCACCGCCGGCTCCTCCGGTCCGCGCGTGGTCATCTGCTGTGAGTACGACGCGCTCCCGGACGTCGGCCACGCGTGCGGCCACAACATCATCGCCACCGCCGCCCTCGGCGCAGGAGCTGCGCTGGCCGGCCTGGCCGACGAGCTGGGGATCAGGGTCACGGTCCTCGGCACGCCGGCAGAGGAGGCCGGTGGCGGCAAGGTCGACCTGATCGACGCCGGGGCGTTCGAGGGGGTCGCGGCCGCGATGATGGTCCACCCCACCTGGAAAGACGATGTGGTCGACCCCCAGTTCCTGGCCATCCAGTCGTACGTCGTCGAGTACCACGGCCAGGAGGCTCACGCCGCCGGTGCGCCACAACAGGGCATCAACGCTCTCGATGCTTTCGTCCAGGCATACAACAATGTCGCCACCCTTCGCCAGCAGATGCTCCCAACCGACCGCGTGCACTCGGTGATCACCCATGGCGGGGGCGCCGCCAACATCATCCCGGGGTACACCCGATCAGAGTGGATGATCCGGGCAACAACCAAGGAGCGCCTCGACGAGCTGGTGGTCAAGGTGAAGGCCTGTTTCGGGGCGGCCGCCACCGCCACCGGCTGCACCGTCGACATCACGCCCGACAGCCACCCGTACACCGACCTCAACAGCAACCCGATCATCGCCGACCTCTACGCTGCCAACTCCGAGGAGCTGGGCCGGCCGGTGAAACGGTTCGTCGACCTCGAGGACAAGTCGACAGGCTCGACCGACATGGGAAATGTCAGCCAGGTGGTCCCCGCCATCCACCCCGGAATGCATATCGACTCGGAGCACTCCAATCACCACCCCGGCTTCGCCGCCGCCACCATCACCCCAACCGGCGAGAAGGCGATGCGTGACGGGGCGCTGGCGATGGCGTGGACGATCATCGACATGGCCGAGCAGGACGTCTGGGGGCGCCTGTGACCGCCAAGCAGACCGCGGAGCAAGCCTTCGCAAACGTAGAGAAGCACCTCCAAGACCTATCGCATTGGATGTACGACAACCCCGAGATCGGCTATCAGGAGTTCGAGACTTACCCTAGGCTGTCGGACTACCACGCCACCCAGGGAAAGACAGTCACCAACCCGGCCAACGGCCAGGAGACCGCTTTCGAGGCGACGGCCGGTTCCTCGGGCCCCAGGATCGTGATTTGCTGTGAGTACGACGCCCTGCCCGAGGTGGGTCAGGCCTGTGGACACAACATCATCGCCACCGCCGCCCTGGGAGCCGGCCTGGCCCTCGCCCCTTTGGCCGACGAGCTCGGCATCCGGGTGACGGTCCTTGGCACGCCTGCGGAGGAGGGCGGGGGCGGCAAGGTGGAGTTGATCAATGCAGGTGCGTTCGAGGACGCAGCCGCCTCGATGATGATCCACCCCAGTCCCACTGACATGCTCGACCCATCATTTCAGGCGAGGGAGTCGTTCCGGGTCGAGTACTTCGGGAAAGAGAGCCACGCAGCCTTCGCCCCGCAGTTGGGGACCAACGCTCTCGACGCCTTCGTTCAGGCCTATATGAACGTGTCCACCCTGCGACAACACTTCCTCGGCGGCGACCGAGTGCACTGCATGATCAATCACGGAGGCGACGCCTACAACATCATCCCGGCCTACACGAGGTCAACCTGGGGGGTGCGCTCCGAGAGCGGTGACCGCGTCGCAGAGCTGGTCCCGAAGGTGCTCGCCTGCTTCGAAGCGGCCGCCACCGCCACCGGGTGCCGGGTCGAGATCACGAAGATCGATCATCCGTATCTCAACATGCGGAACAACTCCGTGATGACCGCGCTGTACGCCGCCAACTCCGAAGCTCTGGGCCGCCCCATGCCCACCGAGGAAGAGGTCGGGCGGACTGGCGGGTCGTCCGACATGGGGAACGTGTCCCAAGTGGTGCCGGCGATTCATCCCATGGTGGCCATCGACTCGGGCGAGGCGGTCAACCATCAGAAGGAGTTCGCCGCCGCCACGATCCTCCCGTCGGGGGACCAGGCGATCCGCGATGGTGCGCTGGCGATGGCGTGGACGGTCATCGACATGGCCGAAAAGCAGGTCTGGGACCGCCTCTGAGGGAGAAATTCAAAGAGTCGACCGCTACTCTCCACCGCCTGTGACGACGCCGGTCCTCGAAGTCAAGGATCTCAAGACCCGTTTCCACACTCAGGACGGGGTCGTTCACGCGGTCAACGGGGTCAGCTTCGACCTCAACAAGGGCGAGTTTCTCGGCGTCGTCGGCGAGAGCGGGTCCGGCAAGTCGGTGACCATGATGTCCCTCCTGCGGCTCATCCCCATGCCCCCTGGCACCATCGATTCGGGCACGGCGATGTTCGACGGCCAGGACCTGTTGTCCATCGATGTGGATGAGCTCCGGAGCATCCGCGGAGGCCGGATCGGTTTCATCTTCCAGGACCCCCTGACCTCGCTCAATCCAGTGCTCACGGTTGGCTTCCAGATCGAAGAGGCCCTCCGGATTCACACCAAGATCCCCGACAAGGCGCGCGAGGATCGCGCTCAGGAGTTGCTGGAACTCGTCGGCATCCCCGCCGCCAAGCAGAGGCTGCAGAACTACCCGCACGAACTCTCGGGAGGGATGAGACAGCGAGTGATGATCGCCATGTCGCTGGCTTGCTCCCCCCAGGTGATCATCGCCGATGAGCCCACCACCGCACTCGACGTGACGATCCAGGCCCAGATCATCGAGATCGTCCGCGACTTGCGCGAGCAGCTCGGAACGGCGGTCATCTGGATCACTCATGATCTTGGCGTCATCGCCGGCCTCGCCGACCGCGTCCTGGTGATGTACGGCGGCGAGATCGTCGAAGAGGCGCCGGTCCGACAGATCTACAAGAACCCCCAGCACCCGTACACCCAAGGTCTGCTGGGATCGGTCCCCCGGGTCGACCAGAAGGGATCGAAACTGACCAACATCAAGGGTCAGCCGCCGAGCCTCTACGCCGAGCCGACCAGCTGCAGCTTCGCTCCCCGGTGCCCGTACGCATTCGACAAGTGCCGTGCCGAAGACCCGCCGCTGATCGAACGGTCTTCAGGGCACCGCGTCGCGTGCTGGTGGGACACCGAGAAGAACCAGGAGTACGTGCCGGGAGCGCGGCGTCCGGATGATCCGGCGCCGGAGGTGACCCGGTGACAGTCGAGTCGACGGCCCCGATGCCCGCCGAGGCTCCGGCCACGGAGGTTCTCGTCGGCGTCCGCGGGCTGAAGAAGCACTTCCCGATCATGAAAGGCGTGTTTCGCCGTCAGGTCGGAGCGGTAAAGGCTGTCGACGGTGTCGACTTCGACGTCTACCGGGGCGAGACACTAGGTCTCGTCGGCGAGAGCGGCTCGGGCAAGTCGACCACTGGGCGGGCCATCCTTCAGTTGGAGAGAGCCACGGCTGGATCGGTGACCTTCGAGGGAAAGGAACTCACCACCCTCGAGCCGGAGCCGATGCGCAAGCTGCGTCCCCGGATGCAGATGGTCTTCCAGGACCCACACGCGTCTCTGAACCCGAGGATGACCGTCGGGTCCATCATCGCCGAGCCCCTGCGCGAGCACGGGACCGCGAAGGGCGACGAGCAGCGCCAGCGCGTCGAGGAGCTCCTGTCCCTGGTCGGCCTGGAGCCCAAGCACGCCAACCGATACCCCCACGAGTTCTCCGGCGGTCAGCGCCAGCGGATCGGCATCGCCCGGGCCATCGCCCTCAACCCCGACTTCAGCGTCTGCGACGAGCCGATCGCCGCGCTCGACGTGTCGATCCAAGCGCATGTCGTCAATCTCCTCGAGAACCTGCAAGACGTGCTCGGCCTCACCTACCTGTACATCTCGCACGACCTGACCATGATCCGTCACATCGCCGATCGGGTCGCAGTCATGTATCTGGGAAAGATCATGGAACTGACAACGGTTGCCAACCTCTACGCCACGCCGAAGCATCCCTACACCCAGGCGTTGCTTTCCGCGGTCCCGGTCCCCGACCCGGAAGTCGAGGAGAATCGCCGGCGCGTCATCCTCGAGGGTGACATCCCGAGCCCGGCCAACCCGCCATCCGGATGCGTGTTCAACACGCGTTGTCCCATCGCACAGGAGAGGTGCCGGATCGAGGTCCCCGAGTTCCGCGAGCTCGACACGGGGCACTGGGTGGCGTGCCACTTCGCGGATTAGCGGCAACCCATTCTTCGCCCGCGGCGAGGAGTCCCCTGTTATCTTGACCTGACGCCGGTGCGTTCGTTTCCGGCGTTGGAGGAGAAACCTATGAAGAGATATAAGTGGCTTGGGCTGCTTGCTGCCTTTGCCATGGTGTTGGCGGCCTGCGGGGGAACCGGCGGGGACACCACCACCACGGCTGATGGTGACACAACCACGACGGCAGACGGTGACACGACTACAACCGCAGGAGGCGGCGAAGCCGGACAGGGTGGGCCCCTGAACCTCCTGATGTGGCAGGCACCGTCAACCCTGAACGGGATGCTGTCGAACGGCACCAAGGACACCATGGGCGCGTCGCTGGTTCTCGAACCGCTGGCGAACTTCGGCCCCGAGACCGAACTGGTCCCGGCCCTGGCTGAGGACATTCCCACGATCGAGAACGGCGGTCACGCCGAGGACCTGATGTCCATCACCTGGACCCTCAAAGAGGGTCTGCTGTGGTCGGACGGAACCCCGGTTACGGCGGAGGACGCCGTGTTCACGTGGGAATACTGCGTTGAGCCGACGACGGGTTGCACCCAGAGCGGGCAGTTCAGCGGTGTGTCCAACGTGGAAGCGATCGACGAGCGGACCATCAAGGTTTCGTTCGAAGAGCCCACGGCGTACCCGTACCTGCCGTTCGTGTCGGCGGTCAGCCCCATCCTGCAGAAGGCTCAGCACGAGGCCTGCATCGGACAGGCTGACACCTGCACCGAGCAGAACAACAACCCGATCGGCACCGGCCCTTATGTGGTCACGAACTTCGTGTTCGAGGACACCGTCGAGTACGCAGTCAACGAGAACTACCGGGACTTCGACATGGGCAAGCCGTTCTTCGGCACCGTCACCATCAAGGGTGGCGGCGACGCCGAGGCCGCGGCTCGTTCCGTTCTCGAGATCGGCGAGGCCGACTACGCCTGGAACCTCCAGGTCGCGCCGGACATCCTCGAGCCGATGATTGCGGCAGGCAACGGCGAGCTTCATGTGGGCTTCGCGGCCAACATCGAGCACGTCAACATGAACTTCACCAACCCCGACAGCGACCCGCCGTCGGAGTGGATGGAGGGCGACAACCCGCACCCGGTGCTCGCCAACAATCCCGAGTTCGTCAAGGCACTGTCCATGGCG
>CAZGWX010000101.1:0-4325 GCA_964529515.1 uncultured Acidimicrobiaceae bacterium | reverse complement strand
GGAGGTCAGGGATCGCCTGGCGGCCAACACCAGAATCGCGGTCACGCACAAGAAGTCGGCCAACCAGGTCTTCTCATTCGGCCGCGACCACGGCTACTACGGGCGGATCATGAGCCAGGCCGTCGTCGCCCTCGACACGCTCGCGGTCCGCAACGGGAACGAGATCGTCGGGTTCTCGTTCACCCCGCAGGACGGAAACCCGCTGTTGTCCACGGTGGCGGCAGTCCTCTGGTACCTGGAGCCCGAGAAGCTCGAAGAGCGCCTCGACATCCTTCGCCGGTACCTGTACACCGAGATCTGAGGTCGTGCAGGCCAAGGCCGCTGCCGAGGAGGCGATCCGTGCTCTCGGTCGGCGCGACTTCGCGACGGCCCGCACCTCCATCGCCGAGGCGGCGGCCGCCGATAGCGGCCTTGGTGCCCTGGCCGACATCGTCCACCTCGCCTGTGCCGAGCTCGAATCCGATGGTGACGTGACGGTGGCAACCTGGAACGCGCTTGCGGACGCTGTGCTAGCGGAGGGCCTGCTGGCCGTGGTCGAGAGCAGCCGGCCCTAGTGGCCACTACCCCGACTGTCTGGCTGACCACCCTCGGCTGCGCCAAAAACCAGGTCGACTCCGAGAAGGTCATCGCCATGGTCTCCGGTGCGGGGTACGCCTTGGCCGACTCGCCCGAGACGGCGGACGTCGTGATGGTCAACACCTGTGCCTTCATCGAAGAGGCGCGGGCCGAGTCGGTGGACGTGATCCTCGAGATGGAGGAGAGGCGGCGCCCGGGATCGCGGTCGCTGGTCATCGGGTGCATGGCACAGCGGTTCGGCTCCGAGGTGTCGTCCGCCCTCCCCGAAGTCGACGCAGTCGTCGGTATCGACCGATACGGCGAGCTGGTCGGAATCCTCGACCGGCTCACCGGCTGGCAGCCTGTGCAGATCCGTCGACGGCCGATCATGGACATCCTTCACGCCACCGGGCGGCCCTCTTCTGGCCTCCCGTATGCCTACCTGAAGGTGGCCGAGGGCTGCGACAAGCCGTGCACGTTCTGCGCCATCCCCTCCATCCGCGGCAGGCAGCGGTCCCGGCGCCCTCACGAGATTCGGGCGGAGCTGGCGGGACTGGTCGCGTCGGGTGTCAGCGAAGTCGTCCTCGTGGCGCAGGACCTGGCGGCGTACGGGCGCGACATCGGGGCGCCGGGCACGCTCGCCGACCTACTGGTCTACCTCTCGGAGGTGGACGGCCTGCGCGCCCTTCGGCTCCTCTACCTCCACCCACGCGAGATCCGACCCGCCCTGCTCGAGGCCATGACCTCGATCCCTGAAGTGGTCCCGTACTTCGACCTGTCACTGCAACACGTCGCCCAACCTCTGCTCCGGGCGATGAAGCGGCCCGGTGACGCCGTGCGCCACCTGGACCTGGTCGAACGGATCCGGGCCCTCGACTCCGAGGCCGCGCTGCGCTCGTCGTTCATCGTGGGATTCCCGGGCGAGACCCCGGACGACGTCGATGCCCTGGCCGACTTCCTCACCGTGGCCCGTCTCGACTGGGCCGGTTTCTTCCCGTATTCGGCAGAGCCCGGGACCCCTGCCGCCGAGATGGACGAACAGGTCGTGAGGGAAGAGACCATGGAGCGCCTGCGTCACCTCAGCTCTATCCAGGAAGAGGTGACTGCCGAGCGCAATGCCGACTGGCTGGACCGGAGGGCGCTCGTCCTGGTCGACCAGATGGAGGACGGCGTCCCTGTGGGCCGCTCGTACCGGCAGGCGCCCGAGATCGACGGGATCGTTCGCCTCGATCGGGGTATGCCAGGGGAGTGGCTGGAGGCGACGTTCACCGGTGTCCACGGACCTGACATGGAGGCCGTGGCCTCGTGATAGTCGAAGTGGTTGCTGTCGGCACCGAGCTCCTGCTGGGTCAGATCGTCAACACCAACGCGGCGTTCATTGGCGCCGCCCTCGCCGACCACGGCCACGACGCCCACTATCAGCAGGTCGTCGGCGACAACCTGGCGCGCCTGGCGGACGCTCTCCGCCTCGCCATGTCCAGGGCGGGTGCCGTGATCATCACCGGCGGGATCGGGCCAACTCAGGACGACCTGACACGAGAGGCGCTGTGCGCTGCCACCGGCAGGGAAATGGTGACCTCGACGGAGTACGAGGAGGAGCTGCGGGCCTGGTTCGCGGCCAGAGGGCGAACGATGTCCGAGTCGAACCTCAGGCAGGCCCAGCATCCCGAAGGTGCCGAGCTGTTGGCGAACCCGAGGGGCACGGCCCCCGGCATCTTTCTGGAGCACGACGGGTGCAAGGTCTTCTGTGTGCCCGGTGTGCCCGCCGAGATGGAGCACCTGATCACCAACGAGGTCCTGCCGCGAATCGAGGACGACGGCGAGTCGGTCCTCCTCTCCAGGGTGATCCGGTTGTGGGGTCGGCCGGAGTCGGAGGTGGCGGAACAACTCAACGACCTCTACGTGGGATCGACCAACCCTTCGATCGCCTTCCTCGCCGGCTCAGGGGAAATCAAGATCCGTATCACGGCCAAGACGATCGACCTGGAGACGGCGCGGAAGCTGATCGGTCCGATGGAGTCCACCATCCGAGACCGGCTGGGCGAGGCTGTGTTCGGTGCCGACGACGAGACCGCTGAGGCAATCCTGCTCGGACTGTTGCGGATCAAGGCGTGGAGCATCGCCACCGCGGAGTCGATGACCGGCGGCCTGATCGCAGCGGCCCTCACGGCCGCTCCGGGCTCGAGTGACACGGTGAGGGGCGGTGTGGTCACCTATTGGAGCGAGTCCAAGGGCGAGGTCCTCGGTGTCATCGACACCACCGAGGTGGTCAACGCCGAGACCGCGGCCGAGATGGCCGAGGGGGCGCGCCGGCTCTTCGGCGCCGAGGTCGCGGTGTCGGTCACCGGCGAGGCCGGTCCGGACCCAGCGGAGAAGCCGGTCGGAACGGTCTTCATCGGGGTCGCCACCCCGGAGCGCACCGCCGTGCGCGAATTGCGCATGCCCGGTGACCGGGAGCGGATCCGGTCGTTCGCGGTGACCTCGGCCGTCCACCTCACGCGCCTCGCTGTCAGTGGCCGGTGGTGGTAGGAGCGGTCTTCGCCGCGGTGGCCCCCACGCCCGACGCCCGGGCGGAGATGGTCGAGGGAACCAAGGGGCTCGACATCCCCGGTCGGCTCACTCCGATCGAGAACTGGCACATCACGCTCCGGTATCTCGGGGCCGTCGACCAGGTGACCTACGAGCGGTTCCTCGGCGGGCTCGGCGAAGTGGGGGAGTGCGGTCCGTTCCAGCTCGGCCTGGGTGGCGTCGGAGCGTTTCCGAATCCCCGGCGGGCGACGGTGGTGTGGGTGGGGGTGGACCGTGGAGCGGACGCGCTCTATGACCTGGCGGTGATCTGTGAGGAGGCTGCCGAGGGTGCCGGGATCGCCCGGGAAGACCGTCCGTTTCGTCCGCATCTCACCCTGGCGCGGGTCCGGCCGCCGGCCGATGTGACATCCATCGTCGACACTCCGGTACCCGCTCGCTGGCTCGTCGACCGGGTGATCGTCTTCCAGACGGTGTCGGGACGGGGAGGAGTGAGGTACGAGCCCCTTGAAACTGTCCCGCTGAGGGTGTAAATACCGTGACGAACAGGTGTTCGGTGTAGTGTGGCCCCGACACCTGAGATGACAACGGGTCTGTGAGGTATTCCAGGGCGAGGACCGAATCTGTCCCCGCTGGCGGGTACATAGGGTCACATGAGGCAGGAAGGATCGGAAGTGGAACGCGACAAGGCTCTGGACATGGCAGTCGGCCAGATCGAGCGGCAGTTCGGCAAGGGCGCCATCATGCGGATGGGGGAGGCCGCCCATCAGAAGGTGGCGGTGATCCCGACGGGGGCGTTGTCCCTCGACCTGGCGCTGGGGATAGGCGGTGTGCCGCGTGGCCGCATCGTCGAGCTGTACGGCCCGGAGAGCTCCGGCAAGACGAGCCTGGCGCTCCACATCGTGGCCGAGGCGCAGCGCAACGGCGGCATCGCCGCGTTCATCGACGCCGAGCACGCTCTCGACCCGATCTACGCCAAGGCGATCGGTGTCGACATCGACGAGCTCTTGATTTCCCAGCCGGACACCGGTGAGCAGGCGCTCGAGATCGCCGACATGCTGATCCGCTCCGGTGCCCTCGATGTCGTGGTCATCGACTCGGTGGCCGCCTTGGTGCCACGAGCCGAGATCGAAGGTGAGATGGGTGACACCCACGTCGGTCTCCAGGCCCGTCTCATGTCCCAGGCACTGCGCAAGCTGGCCGGGAACCTGAACAAGTCACGTACCACGGCCGTCTTCATCAAC
>CAZGWX010000100.1:0-4060 GCA_964529515.1 uncultured Acidimicrobiaceae bacterium | reverse complement strand
GGGCAGGTCTTGATACCGACGGGCACCAGTGATGTCAATGCGCCATCCCTCGAGCTCCGTGTAGATCGGCTCACAGTGGTACAGGACCGACTGTTGGGGAGGGAAGTCTTCGTAGACGGTCCCGTCGGCGCGGTATCCGGTGGCGACCTTGATGGTGTCGAACGCAGAGAGGATGTCCATCTTGGTGATGAAAATCCGGCTCAGACTGTTCACCCGGGCGGCGTAGCGGAGTGCGACCAGGTCGAGCCAGCCGCACCGGCGCCGACGCCCTGTGACCGTGCCGTACTCGCCGCCCAGTTCGATCATCTTGTCCCCGTCGGCGTCATGGAGTTCGGTGGGGAACGGGCCGGTGCCGACCCGCGAGATGTACGCCTTGGCCACCCCGACGACCTCGTCGATGTCGAGGGGGCCGATTCCGGCACCGACCACGGCACCGCCGGCGGTGGGGTTCGAGGAAGTGACGAACGGATAGGTGCCGTGGTCGATATCGAGCAGTGTCCCTTGGGCCCCTTCGAAGAGGACCGACTGGCCGGCCCGCAGGGCTTTCCAGATGAGCAGCGAGGTATCGGCGACGTGGGGAGCGAGACGGTCGGCGTAGCCCAGGTACTCCTCGACGATCTCGTTGGCGTCCATCGGCAAGGTGTTGTAGACACGGGGGAGGACCTTGTTCTTGTCCTCGAGCGCCGACTCCACCTTCTGCCGGAAGATCTTGGGGTCGAACAGATCCTGGACCCGGATGCCCCATCGGGCGTACTTGTCTGTGTAGGCGGGACCGATGCCCCGCTTCGTCGTGCCGATCTGGTTCTGGCCGAGGAAGCGTTCGATCGCCGCGTCGAGTTTGCGGTGATACGGCATGATCAGATGGGCGTTGCCGGATAGGCGCACCCGGGACGGGTCGAGGCCCTGGCTCGCCACCGTCTCCATCTCGGCGAGAAGGACCTTCGGGTCGATGACAGTCCCCGACGCGATCACCGGGACGCAGTCCGGGTAGTGGATGCCCGACGGGATCAGTGAGAGGGCGAGACGCTGGTCGCCGACGATGATCGTGTGGCCGGCGTTGTTGCCGCCCTGATACCGGACGACGTAGTCGGCGGACTCGGCAAAGAAGTCGACGACACGTCCTTTGCCTTCGTCACCCCACTGCGCGCCGAGGACGATCGTGGCAACCATGACGTGACGCGACGGTAGTCGGGCCGTCCCGGTCCCAGGCTCTGTGAAACAGAGCGTTCATACTTCAGCAATCGGCGGGCAATCGGCCCCGGATACAAAACCCGCCAACGATCACACGACAAGGAGAGACCGTGACCGAGACCGCCGCCGACGTCCTATCGCTCATTGAATCGGACGGATACGAATTCATCGACCTGCGCTTTTGTGACCTCCCCGGCCAGGTCCAGCACTTCACGGTCCCCGTCGCCCAGCTGACGACGGACAGCTTCGAGGCCGGTTTCGGCTTCGACGGCTCCTCGATCCGCGGCTTCCAGTCGATCCAGGAGTCGGACATGCTCCTGCTCCCCGACCCCACCACCGCGGTCGAAGACGTCTTCCGCACCCGCAAGACACTGATCCTGTACTGCTTCGTCCACGATCCGCTCACCGGCGCTCCTTATGACAAGGACCCCCGCTATGTCGCCAAGAAGGCCGAGGAGTACCTGATCAGCACGGGGGTCGCCGAGACGTCCTACTGGGGTCCGGAGGCGGAGTTCTACATCTTCGACGACGTGCGGTTCGGCCAGAACCAGCACTCCGGCTACTTCTACCTCGACTCCGAGGAAGGGGCATGGAACTCCGGTGCGGTGGAGACCGGCGGCAACAAGGGCTACAAGCCGCGTTACAAGGAGGGGTACTTCCCGGTTCCTCCGACCGACCACTTCCAGGACCTCCGGTCCGAGATGACCCACAACCTGCAGAAGGCCGGGATCGAGATCGAGGTCCAGCACCATGAGGTCGGCACCGCCGGCCAGGCCGAAATCGACATGAAGTACGACACGCTGCTGCGGACCGCGGACAACGTCACGCTCTACAAGTACATCGTCAAGAACACCGCCTGGCACGCCGGCAAGTCGGTGACCTTCATGCCCAAGCCGATCTTCGAGGACAACGGCTCGGGAATGCACACCCACCAGTCGCTGTGGAGTGGCGGCGAGCCGCTTTTCTATGACGAGAGCGGGTATGCCGGGCTGTCAGACCTGGCGCGCTGGTACATCGGCGGCTTGCTGGAGCACGCCGCGGCCATCCTGGCCTTCGCAGCCCCGACGACGAACTCGTACCACCGCCTGGTGCCGGGATACGAGGCGCCGGTCAACCTGGTGTACTCGAGTCGCAATCGTTCGGCTGCGATCCGGATACCGCAATACTCACAGAGCCCCGGGGCGAAGCGCCTCGAGTTCCGCTGCCCCGATCCGGCGTGCAACCCGTACTTGTCGTTCGCAGCGATGCTGATGGCCGGCCTGGACGGGATCGCTCGCCGCGTGGAGCCTCACGAGCCGGTCGACAAGGACATCTACGACCTGCCGCCGGCCGAGCTGGCCAATCTCCCCTCGGTGCCGGCGAGCCTGGACGCCGCCTTGGATGCCCTGGAGGCGGATCACGAGTTCCTCCTCACCGGGGGCGTGTTCACCAAGGGCCTGATCGAGGACTGGATCGAGTACAAGCGGGTGCACGAAATCGACGCCGTGCGGCTCCGGCCGCACCCGTACGAGTTTCACCTCTACTACGACATCTGATCACAACCTCCTTCATCACGGGGTTGGCAAACCGGATCCGACACGTGACGCCCTCTTGCCGTACAGTCGTTGACCAATGTGAGGGGCTGACTTGATTTTGCTTTGCGGCGGGACGGGGATGCTGGGTGAGCGGGTGGCTCACCGGCTGGCCGGTAGCGGCCGAGAATTTCGGGTTCTCGTGCGTGAGGCGTCAGACACGTCGGCCCTCCGTGGGCTGGGGGCGGAGCTGGTCGTAGGCGATCTGCGAGATCCCAACAGCCTTGCTCCGGCCGTGCGGGGCGTCCACACCATCATCAGCACTGCCAACTCGATGGCTCGTGTTTTAGGCGGGGAGAAGAGTCTGACCATCGCCGATGTCGACGTGACCGGACAGGCCGACCTCATCGCCGCCGCAGAAACCGCAGACGTCCGGCGTTTCGTGTTCTTGTCGTTTCAGGGCTCGCTCCTCGAATCCGGCACCCCTTTCTCCAACGCCAAACGAGCAACCGAGAATCGCCTGGCAACCTCGCCCATCCGGGAGGTGATCGTTCGGCCGGACATGTTCCAGGAGGTCTGGCTCACACCCTTGGTCAGCTTCGACTGGCCGGAACGGAACTTCACCATCTTTGGAAAGGGAGATTCCGAACACCGCTATGTAGCCGTCGACGACGTGGCCGCCGGCGTCGTCGGTTGGGCCCTGGCCGATGATCCACCGAGGATGGTGGAGTTCGGAGGACCCGAAGGGCTTACCCGCAACGAGGCGGTCGATGTCTTCGAGCAGGCCATAGGGGCCCCGGTCAAACGTCGCCATGTCCCTCGCCCCGCCCTGGCGGCCGGGGCGCGACTGTTGAGGAGGATCAAACCCAATCTGGCCTCAGTCTTGGGCCAGTCACTGATGGCCGATCAGCGGCCTTCGCAAGCCGACGACGCACCTCTGACGGAACTGGGCGTCGAACCGACACCGGCGAGCGCCTTCATCCGCCGGGTCGTCAACTCCGACTGACGCTGCTCGAACACCATCTCCGTCCGGGAGGTCGGGCGCCAGGTCCAAATTGCTGTCAGGAGTTTCGCTCGAAGAACTCCATGACCCGCCGCCAGGCGTCGGCCGACTCCTCGGCGAACTTCTCCTGCTGGCGGTCGAAGAAGGAATGCGGCGCGCCGTCGTACACCACAACCTCGTGGTCGACGTCGGCACGCTCGAGCGCTTCCCGGAATACGTCGACCACGTCGAGGGGGATGCCTGGGTCATCCCCGCCCATAAGGGCGAGGATCGGACAGTCGATCCGGTCCACCACCTCGATCGGCCCCACCGGGGGACGCTGGGGGTTGCCGTAGAAGCCGACGGCGCCGGCCAG
>CAZGWX010000099.1:0-7000 GCA_964529515.1 uncultured Acidimicrobiaceae bacterium | reverse complement strand
GAGCGTGGCGCAGCGACTCGACCTCGCCCCACACCCCAACCTGCTCACCCTCGTCGACGCCGTCGTTCACGGGCACTCGCACGACGAGGCCGAGACCTCGCTTGGCAAACTGCGCGTCGTCCCGGGTGCGGCCCAGCCGGGCTGGCCGGGAATACCCCTTCACGAGGTCGGCATGGCTGTCGACGCGCTCGCCTCCCGCTGTCGGGTCCTCGTTGCCGACCTCGGATCCGCCGATCAGATCGCCGACGCTGCGCTGGACGGAGTCGACACCATCGTTCTCGTCATGTCGGGCGATCCCGTAGGGGTTACGCGGCTCGTCCGGGATGCCTCGAGGTGGCTGGACCAGGCGGAGACCCGGTCGATTGTGATCGTGGCCAACCGCACTCTGGCCCGCCGGTTCCACAGGAGCGAGGTGGGCGACGAGATCGAGGCTGCGGTCGGGAGCGTCCCGGTAATCACGATCTCGCATGACGATGGAGTGACCGAGGCCGCGTGGGAGGGATCGCCTGCGAGCGGAGGAAAGTTCGGCCGGGCCATGTCACGGATGGCCTCCCTGGTGGCCGGGGTGGTGTCGTGACCACCGACGTCTACGAAGAGCTCCGCAGGCAAGCCCTCGACCGCATCGACGGTCGCGGCATCGACCCGGTTCGAGACCCCGACGCGGCACGCGATCTTCTGCGGCGGACCGTCGACGATTACCAGCGGCGCGCTCACCTGGGAGAGGTCCGGCTCCTCGCCGACCCCGCAGCGACCGTCGAACGCCTGGCTCGATCGGTGACCGGACGCGGACCACTCATCCAGTTGCTCGAGTCGCCCTCCATTGAGGAAGTCTTCATCGAGGGCGACCGGCTTACCTACATCGAGGCCGGAGGCGCGCTGCGGAGCGCCGGCATTCCGACGACCGAGGAGGAGAACCGGCAGGCGATCGAACAATTGATCTCGAACACCGACCGTCGCCTGGACGCGTCCTCGCCCATAGCCCAGGCTCGGGTCCTCGACGGAACGGCTCGGCTGACCGCGGTCATCCCGCCGATCGCCGACTGCCTGTCCGCGACAATCCGGAAATACGCCTTGCGACGCCAGACCCTCGAAGCGCTCGTGGGGCTGGGCTCCCTCACCGCACCCGCAGCCGCATTTCTAGAGGAGGCGATGAAGGCGTCCGCATCGGTCATCGTTTCGGGTCCCCCTGGGTCCGGCAAGACCTCGTTCCTGTCCGCGTTGATGGCGGCCGTCCCATCCGATCACTGCATCCGCGCCTGCGAGGAGGTGCGCGAGTTGCATGTGCCGCTGGTTCATGGGTCGTATTACGAAGCCCGGCCCCCTGCCCTGGGAGGGGGCAGCGAGGTCGCCCTGCGCGACCTCGTCAAGGTCACCTTGGCCATGCGGCCTGACCTGATCGTGGTGGGCGAGGTTCGGGGCGCCGAGGCTTTCGAGTTGACACGGGCGGTCAACGCCGGCTGCGGCATGGCTTGCACCGTTCACGCCAACTCTGCCGCCGACGCCTTGGACGCCTTGGTCAACGCCGCGCTGATGGCCGGCGAGAACGTGCCCGAGCGGGTGGTCCGCAAGGTGTTTGCTTCTTCGATCGACCTCATCGTTCATCTGGACCGGACCACTGATCCGACCGGGCGGCGCATTCTCAGGGAGACGATGGAGATCAGGGCAATGGTCCCGTCACTCCACGACGACTTTTCCAGTGAGGCCATATTCGTGCGCGAGGGGCCAGGTGCCCCGCTGCAGTGGACCGGCGCACAGCCGCCCGAGCGACTGGCAAGGCGTCTGCGGCCGTCCCGCCCCCTGGCAACTCTGCTTGCCGGAGGCGATTGATGGTCGCTCTTGCCGCCTCGGCGATGACGGCGGCCGCCGTTGCCCTCGTGGGTGTCGGGTTGTTGCGAACTCGTCGGGTCCGTGTCGCCACCCGCCAAAAGGCCAAGGCCGTGGAAGGTGTCGACGTCACGCCCACCCAATTCTGGGCCACCGTCGTGGCCACCGCGGGGGCCACCTTCCTGCTCGTCTACGGGGTGACCGGCCTGGTGGCGATCGCAGCGGTCCCTGGACTTGTCGTAGCCACCATTCCCAAGGCGTATTACTCGCGGGCCCGGGCGAAGCGGGTTGCGGAGGTACAGGAGGCCTGGCCCGACGGAGTGCGGGACATTCTCGCCTCCATCCGGTCCGGTGCTTCTCTCCCGGCAGCCCTGGAGGGTCTCGCCCGCCACGGGCCGCAGCCCCTGCGGGAGGCGTTCCAGGGGTTTGGGGTGTACTCGAGGAGTCTCGGAGTTGTCGCGGCCCTGGAGATGGTGCGAGACGACCTAGCCGATCCGACCTCCGATCGGATCATCGAGGTGTTGGTGCTGGCACACGAGCGAGGGGGTGCGGTGGTGGGCGAGATACTCACCGACCTGGCCGAGGCAGCCACCAGAGACAGTTGGGCGGCCGAGCAGATTCGGGGCGAAGTCCTCGAGCACAAGATCAACTCGCGGGTGGTCTTCGTGCTCCCGTGGATCGTGCTGGTGGCGATGACGGCTCGATCGGGCGCTTTCCGCGAGTTCTATTCGACACCCGCCGGCGTGCTCGTGGTTGCGGTAGGTGGGTTGATGAGCCTGGTGGGGATCTTCATCGCATCCCGGCTCGGGGCCATCCCGGCCGAACCACGGGTCTTCACGGGAGGTGGCCCATGACCTTCCCGCCCGATCCGCTCATCACGGGAGCCGCGCTCTCCTCGGCCGTAGTGGTGGCAGTCGTCATGAGGCGGGTGATCCCCCCTCCACGCCGACTGCGTACCCGGCTGACTCCGTACATCTCCCCGAGACCGTCGTCAGCTCGCGACAGCGGAGTCTTGGGCGCCGTGTTCGGCCCGATGGTCCGCGCCGCCGCCAACCGCGTGGGATCCTGGCTCGATCGCTCCGGATCAACAGCCCTTCGCCTTCGTCAGGCGAGTTGGTATCGGGGCCTGGAAGAGGGCGATGCCGAAGTCAGGTACCGCCTTCGCCAGCTTCGGACCATCGTTCTCGCGGTCGTGGCCGGGCTCGCTGTCTCCCGGCTTGTGGGCCCATCCGTACAAGGCACGGTTGCCATCGTCGGCCTCGCCGCTGTCGTCGGAGCGACCCGCACGCGCGGCCGCCTCGAGTCCGCCATCGAGGAACGTCGTCAGGTCATGGCCATCGAGATCTATACCGTCAACCAACTCATGGCCATGCGGGTCCGGGCGGGCGGTGGGGTCATAAACGCCGTCAAGGCGACCGTCACCCGCGGGGAGGGGGAGGTGGTCGGTGAACTGGCAGAGGCACTGCGCCTCCATCGCGCCGGCTGGTCAGGCCCGGATGCGTTCCGCCGCATCGCCGAGCTGACGCCGGAGCCGTTCTGCGCCAGGACCTACCGCCTCCTGGCGACCGCCGAAGAGAGGGGTGCCGACCTGGCAGGCGCCCTGCTCGCACTTTCAGAAGACGTCCGGGAGTCTCGTCGCGAGACCATGAAGAGGTCCGCCACCAAGCGCAGAGCAGCGATGCTGGTTCCCACCATCGCCATCCTGGCCCCAGTGCTCATCCTCTTCGTGGCGGCACCCCTCCCGTACCTGATAACGAGCTGGCAATAGGAAGGAGGCACCGATGCTGCCGGCAATCAGAAAGTGGGCCCGTGCCCTGAGAGAAGACGAGAGAGGCCTGAACACGGCCGAACTCATGGGCAACGCGGCCCTGGCGATCGCGGCTCTCGTGATCATCTGGGGGGCGCTGCAAGCCCTCGGAGTGGACCTGGTCGGATGGATAAGGGGACAGCTGATCGGCGGCTGAGCGATGCCGGGCTGAGCTCGGTTCAGTTCGTCCTGGCCGCCGGCCTGAGCCTGATCCTGTTCACCGGGCTGGCCAACCTAGTGGTCGTCCAGTACGGCCGGGGAGCGATCAGGTCGGCACTGGAGCAAGGGGCGCGCGCGGGTTCGGTGGCAGGGACCGAGGCCTGTACGGCCACCGCGCTCGACGTGGTGGACCAGCTTCTCGGGGGCTCGATGTCGGACGGGATCCAGATCCGGTGCGTGGCGACCGGCAACGGCATGGCGGCGTCGGCCACGGCCGAGTTTCGGGCCTGGATGCCGGGGGTGCCCGACTTCGAAGTGTCCATCGACACGGAGTCGTACCTGGAGCCCTCCAGGTGAGAGACGCGGGTCACGCCGCGGTCGAACTGGCCCTTGGGGTGGCGGTGTTGCTGTTGCCGGTGGCGCTGGCGGTGACGGCGTTCGGGCCGTGGTCGGAGCGGCGAGTACTCGCAGAGGCTGCCGCGGCCGAGGGTGCCCGGGCACTGGCAGTGGACATGGTCCCGTCGGCGGCCGAGGCCTTGGTGGTTCGGATCGTGGCCGGCCACGGTCTGGACAGCCGTGACCTGAAGGTCGGGTGGTGCGGCGCGTCGCCCGCGGCTCCCGGCTCCTCTACCGGATCGTGCCCACTGACCCGCGGTTCGGTGGTCACCCTTACTGTCGAGGTGTGGGCACCGCTGGTCATGACCCCGTGGGGCGGCGTCGGCGGGCTGTGGGTGGATGGGGATCACGCCGAGCCGATCGATCTCTACCGGAGCATGCCTTGAGCGACGAGCGAGGTTCGGTGACCATGTGGATGCTGGGCCTGTCCATCCTGCTGCTGGCGTTCGGCGGGTTGGCCGTCGACTACTGGCGCGCTCTAGCGCTGCAACGCGAGCTCGCCGCGGTGGCCGACTCGGCCGCGGTGGCGGGAGCGTCAGGGATCGACGAGGCCCACTACCGGGCCACGGGCGAGGTGATCCTGAGCGAGGCGCGCGCCGTCGACCTTGCCCACCGCTCGGTGTCGTTCCAGGGGCGTGCTTTGTCCGACACTGCGGTCGCCCTGGAGGCGGGAGGGGAGTCGGTCACGGTCGTGGTTCGGGGGGAAGTCGAGCTCGGCCTGCTCCAGCTGTTCATCGGTGACGACGAGCCGTTGCATGTCGAGGCTTCGGCTACGGCCTTCCCGCTGCGGCTGCCCTAGGGAGCCAGGCGCGACCGCTCCCACTCGCCGCCGTCGTTGATCTGATATGCGATCCGGTCGTGGAGACGGGACTCGCGGCCTTGCCAGAACTCCCAGTAGTCAGGGCGGAGACGCCAGCCACCCCAGTTGGGTGGTCGCGGCGGGTCGTTGCCGAATCTGGCCTCGGCCTCGGCCATTCGTGCCTCAAGAAATGCCCGGTCCGGGACCACACTGCTCTGGTCCGATGCCCACGCGCTGAGCCGGTGGCCGGGCGGGCGCGTTGCGAAGTAAGCGTCGGATTCCGCATCCGAGATCCGCTCGGTCGCGCCCTCGATCCTCACCTGCCGCTCCAGGTCGCCCCAGTAGAAGAGGAGCGCCGCCCGGGGTTCGTGCTCGAGATCCTTCGCCTTGCGGCTCTCGTAATTGGTGAACCAGACGAGTCCGCGCTCGTCGAAAAACCGCATCAGGACCATTCGGGTCGACGGTGCTCCGTCCGGGCCGGTCGTCGCCAGGGCCATGGCGGTCGGCTCCGGGCCGGTCTCGGCGATCGCCTGGCCCAGCCACGCGCTGAAAAGGGTCAGTGGCTCGGCTGGCAGGTCGGTCTCGTCAAGCGAACCCCGGAGGTACGAGTGGCGGGGGACATCCATCAGTCGACGTAGACGCGGTCGGGGTTCTCCGGGTCGAACCACGGCGCGAACACCGAGATCATCAGACATCCCGACTCGGATTGCACGGGGGCGTGGACCGTCCCAGCCTGGACGCTGATGACATCGCCCGCGACCGCGGTGAAGGTCTCGTCGCCGACCAGCATCTCCACGGTTCCTTCGAGGACGGTCATGACCTCGTCGTGGATCTCATGGATGTGGGGTGTGAGGCCGCCACCGGGCGCGATGTCGACGACGCCGGTGCTGGAACGCTCAGTGTGCCTCACCCAGGTGAGGAGGATGCCACCGGAGTTGGCGGGGTGCAGGAATCGAACTTCCCGAGCATGTGCCACCTGGTCGGCCATGGTCCGAGCGTACCGGCCGCCGCTTCGAGTCACTTGGCGGTTCCGCTATTCTTATCGAGTCCAACACGTCTATCCCTCGGGTGGGCGCGTTCGGGGGTGGTGTAATAGGCAACACGACAGGTTCTGGCCCTGTTATTGAGGGTTCGAGTCCTTCCCCCCGAGCCAGAGGGTCGGCCCGCGGGCCGATCCTGTGACATGGTCCCGTCGTCTAGGGGTCGAGGACGCCGGCCTCTCAAGCCGGAAACGCGGGTTCAAATCCCGTCGGGACTGCAAGAAACACCTGTCAGTATTGGGATTTTTCTGTCTCGGCTCTAGTGCCGAGTAGCGGCGCAGGGGGTCCTTGAGAGGCCACCGTCGCGGCGACCCAGTCCCGGTAGGTGATGAGTATCTGGAGGCTCCAGTAGACCAGGTCTTCGACGCGTTGGCCCATGGGGTGGTCTGTGCTCCACAGCTCTAGGTTCTCGATGCGGTTGTCGTCTCGGATCCCGTTCTTGTGGTGGACCACTTCCGTCGGCAGCAGCGGCCGGCCGAGATGCTGGGCCATCGCCAGGCGGTGCTCACCAACCCCATCGACTGCCTACCAGTGGCTGCAGTTCCTTTGGCGCCGATATCTCGCGGTAACCGTTGTTGATGCGTCCGGTGCCGTCTGCGACCCGGATTGGCTCATCGGCCCGGGGGTCGCCGGTGGCAAGCACCCGCTTGTAGTGGGCACCGTAGCCGCGTGCCTGATGGAGGCGTCCACAGTCGGGCACGGAGCAAATCCGCCCGTATCCCTGCAGAGGGCTGTCCGGGTGGCCGCCACGCATTAGCCGCTGGTAGTGGCCGTGGCAGAGGTCACGGGCGTCGACCGGCTCTTCGCAGCCCTCGACGGTGCAGGTCGGCGACTGTTTCCTCCTCCCCTCCGGCGACCCGGTCCTGAGCTTCCTGCGGTCGTGCATGTAGTGGTGCGCCGGCAAAATGCAGGGGCGGTCGCACTCGGGCAGAGAACAAGTGCTCATGTGGTGAAGGTATGGGCTGGGTGTGACTG
>CAZGWX010000098.1:0-14648 GCA_964529515.1 uncultured Acidimicrobiaceae bacterium | reverse complement strand
GGGCTCGTCCAACACATAGTTTCCGCCCTCCTCTCCCATGTGAATGGCGAGCTTGAGACGCTGGCGCTCGCCGCCGGAAAGGGTGGTCAGGGGTTGCCCGAGGCTGATGTAGCCGAGCCCGACGTCGTCCATCCGCTCCAGAATGGCTCGGGCCGCTGGGACCTTGGACTCTGGGGCACCGAAGAACGCGACGGCGTCGGAGACGGCTAACTCCAGAACTTCGTGGATGTTCTTCCCTCCGAGCCGGTACTCGAGCACGGCAGCCTGGAATCGGCGTCCCTCGCATTCCTCGCAGGTGGTGGCGACGGTGTCCATGAAGCCGAGTTCGGTGTACACGACGCCGGCGCCGTTGCAATTGGGACAGGCACCCTCCGAGTTGGCGCTGAACAGGGCCGGCTTGACCCCGTTCTCCTTGGCGAAGACCTTCCGGATCGGCTCCAGCATCCCGGTGTAGGTGGCTGGGTTGCTGCGCCTCGAGCCACGGATCGGGGCCTGATCGACGAAGACCACTCCCGCGCCCCTGGGGACCGAGCTGTGGACCAGCGAGCTCTTCCCCGAACCGGCGACCCCGGTGACGACGCAGAGGACACCGAGCGGGATGTCGACATCGAGGTCCTGCAGGTTGTGGGCGCTGGCGCCACGAATCTCGATGGCGCCGGTTGGCGTCCTCACCTCGTCCTTGAGTCCGACCCGGTCGTCGAGGTGTCGGCCGGTGAGCGTCCCGCTGGAACGCAGTCCCTCCACCGTGCCCTCGTACACGATCTCCCCGCCGTGAGAGCCGGCGCCGGGGCCGATGTCCACGATGTGGTCGGCGATGGCGATGGTGTCCGGTTCGTGTTCGACCACCAGGACCGTGTTGCCCTTGTCCCGGAGACGCACCAGCAGGTCGTTCATCTTGTCGACGTCGTGGGGGTGGAGGCCGATGGTCGGCTCGTCGAAGACGTAAGTGACGTCCGTGAGAGACGAACCAAGGTGACGGATCATCTTGGTTCTCTGGGCCTCGCCGCCGGACAGGGTGCCGGACGGGCGGTCGAGGGACAGGTAGCCCAGTCCGATCTCGACGAACGAGTCGAGGGTGTGCTGCAGAGTGTCCAAGAGCGGGCCGGCCGCAGGAAGGTCGAGGCCCCGAATCCACTCGGCGAGGTCGGTGATCTGCATGGCGCAGGCTTCCGCGATGCTCACACCGTCGATCCGCGACGACCGGGCCGCCTCGTTGAGCCGGGTCCCGGCGCAGTGGGGGCACTCGCTGAATGTGACTGCACGCTCCACGAATGCCCGGATGTGGGGCTGGAGGGCGTCGGGGTCCTTGGAGAGGAACGATTTTTGGATCTTCGGGACGAGACCCTCGTAGGTCATATTCGTCCCGGCGAGCTTTACCTTCGTCGGCTCCTTGTACAGGAAGTCGTCGAGTTCCTGCTTGGTGAAGTCACGGATCGGCTTGTTGAAGTTGAGGAAGCCCGACTCGCCGAAAAGCTTCACGTACCACCCCTCGGGGTTGTACCCGGGGACGGTGATAGCGCCCTCGGCCAGCGACTTGGACTCGTCGTAGATCTCGCTCAGGTCGATCTCCTTCACCGAGCCAGTTCCCTCACAGCGGGGGCACATACCGCCGGCAGCGGTGAATGTCCTTTCGATGGTCTCGGACTTTTCACCCCGTTCGACGGTGATCGAGCCCCCGCCGCTCACCGACGGCACGTTGAACGAGTAGGCGTTCGGTGGCCCGATGTGAGGTTCGCCAAGACGGCTGAACAGGATCCGGAGCAGAGCGTTGGCGTCGGTGGCAGTCCCGACAGTCGATCGGACGTTGGGCCTCATTCGTTCCTGGTCGACGATGATCGCCGTGGTCAGCCCTTCGAGGACTTCGACCTCGGGTCGTGCCATCGTGGGCATGAATCCCTGGACGAACGCGCTGTAGGTCTCGTTGATGAGGCGCTGCGACTCGGCGGCGATCGTGTCGAAGACGAGCGAGCTCTTGCCGGATCCGGAGACACCTGTGAACACAGTGAGACGCCGCTTCGGGAGGGAGAGCGACACGTCCTTCAGGTTGTTGCTCCGTGCGCCCTGGATCCGGATCTGATCGTGGCTGTCAGCTGGGTGCATTGGGGTCGAGGACGCTAGTGGCAGGCGAGGACAACGAAAAGGGCGGTCACACCGAATTGAGCACGCCGTCCAGGGGGCGGGGGACACGGTCGAGGTCGAGCGCCTCCACGAACAGCCGGGCGTAGTGAATCTTCCAGTTGGTCAGGTAGTCCCACAGCTGATACTCGAGTGGCAGCTCGCGCTTGTCGGGCTGGTTCTGAAATGAGCGGAACTTGTGGAGACGCCCGTCGGCCTCGAAGACCGCCAGGACGGTCTCGGGGCCCAATGCCCTGACCAGCTCGTCCTCGAGGTCGATGCTGCATACCCAGAAGCCCAGCCTCTCGAGATCTGCCGGCGTCTTGGGATCGCCAAGACCTGCGTTGCGCAGCCGCCTCGCCACGTACGGCACCTCGCCGAGATCGCACATCCCGGAAACTCGCACGCCCGTGCCGGCGTACTGGTCGAGGTAATGGCCGAGATTGGTTACTCCGCCCATGGCTTCGACCGAAATGGCTTCCGACCCCAGATCGCGGCCACGCCGCACCGCGAGCGTTTCCACGGCCACCTTGTCGCTCGGGCCCTCAAGGAGGATGACGCCCTTCGACTCACGTCTCACCCGACGAGGTTGGCAGGGCCGGACATGGGCCGGGGAGGAAATCAGCTGGAGCGGTTAGGTTTGGCCTGGTGAGTCGTCGGTTGGGGTCGTCGCCCTCGATGCTTGTGCTGCTGGCGGGCCTGACCGTGGTCTTGCTGGGTATCGCGCTGCCTGTCCGAGCCCATGCCCAGCTCGTGGACACCAGCCCTGCCCACGGGACCATCCTCGACGAACCACCCGCACGAATCGAACTTCACTTCAACGAGCCGGTTTTGGTGTCGTCGCTGCGACTGCGCGCCGGAGAGGCGGAGGTCCCGGGCTCGACTCGAATGGAGGGATCCACCGTGGCCTTTGAGCCCGGTGAAGTCATCCCCGACGGGACGGCGGTGTTCGAGTGGCAGGTCAGGTCGGCTGACGGTCACCCCATTGGCGGCTCGCTGGTGTTCCATGTGCGGGTCGCCACGGGTGGTGAGGTGACCGATCAGGAGACTCCCGTCAACGGCGGCTTGATCGTGTCCAACGCCCTGATGTACGTCGGCCTCGTGCTCGGTGGTGGGCTGGCTCTGTTCGTGGTCCACGTCAACCGCGGGAACAACGAGCAGGCAGGGCTGCGACGCATCACTATTGCGCTTCTCTGTGTCGGCATCGTCGGGACCCTGGCCACACTGGCGATGCGGGCGTCCGGTGGCATCTTCGACGTCACCAGCCTGCCGACAGGGGCGGTTCCTGCGGTGACAGCGGTCGTCCTGGGGTCGGCACTGGCGATAGCCGGGAAGTGGAGGACGACCCCGGTGACGGTCGGCGTCGGGATCGCATTGCTCGGGCCGGTCTTCACCGGCCACACCAGGAGCTTCGACCCGAAGTGGCTGCTCATGGCGTCGGACGTCGTCCATCTGTACGCGGCCGCGGTCTGGGCGGGCGGGCTCGTGGGGATCGCTCTGGTCACCCGCAGGTATCGCACCGAGATGACGGCATTGGTGTCACGGTTCAGCCGGTTCGCGGCGTGGAGCCTGGCGGCGGTGATGGTCTCGGGCGCCACCCTCGCCTGGACGCTCCACCGCAGCTGGGCGAGCATCACCGGGACCGACCACGGGCGGTTGGCTCTGCTGAAGGTCACTCTCGTCCTCACGGTGGCGGCGGTGGGTGCGTTCAACAGATATCGCCTGGTGCCGGCCCTGGCAGCCGCCGGTGCCAGGGTGGGCAGGACGCTGGCCAACACGACCGCCATCGAAGCGGCGGGGCTGGTGTTGGTCCTCGTCGTGGCCAGTGCCCTGGTCGACAAGGACCCTGCCGGTGCAACGGCCGGTCCGACCGAGACGCAGGGCCCCGTCCAGACTGTCGTCGGTGACATGCTCCTCACCCTGGAGCTCGACCCAGGGTCCACGGGGGTCAACGAGGTGGTAGTGAAGGTCCGCTCCCGCGACGGGCAGCCAACCGGGCTGATCGAACCGGTGACAGTCGTGGTCGTCGCGGATGCGGACAGGACCTCTTACGAGGCCGTGCCCTCCTCCGACGGCTACCGCACCACCATCGACATTCCGGGGTCCGGGGATTGGGGGATCGAGGTGCGGGCCCGGGTCGATCAGTTCACCGAGACCGTCGCCTCGCTGGTCCTGGACACCGCAACGGCCCGGCTCGCCCCGGCCTCCGGACTACTTGTCGCCGGCGCCATCATGCCCGCCCCACCGGGGGGAGCGGGGAGCGCCGCCGTCTACATGAGTGTGACCTCGGCCCGGGACGACCAGCTCGTCTCGGCCCTGTCCCCGGCATGCGAGGATGCCACCCTGCACGAGACTGTCATCGGATCCGACGGTACGGCCTCGATGGAACATCGCCCGGCAATCGAGCTGGCCGCCGGTGAGCCCCTGGATCTGGAGTCGGGGGGACTCCATGTGATGTGCGAGACGGCGGGCGTGGAAATCGGTGACACGGTCCCGTTCTCGATCGTTACCGAGTCGGGGGCGCGTCTCGATTTCCTGGTGCCGGTCGTGAGCATCACCGACACCCTGGACTAGGCCGACCTGAGGGCGGGGACTAGCGTCGAATCCATGCGGATGACGGGACCGAGTGTCAAAAAAATATGGTCAGGGCTGGCGATTTCCGCCGTCGTGGTTTTCGGGTCTTCACTTCCGGCGCTGGCCCATGTCGGGCTGGAGCCGTCGGAAGTGCCTGGCGGATCGGGGGCCACCCTCTCCTTCCGCATCGGCCACGGCTGTGACGGCGAAGCCACGGACTCGGTGTCGATCCTCATGCCCGCAGGAGTGGCTTCGGTCAGTCCCTTCCCCAAGCCCGGCTGGGATCTCGAGATCGAGCGGGGGGAGCTCCCGGCGCCCATTGCGGCGGACGACCAGCAGATCACCGAGGGTGTGACCAAGGTCACCTGGTCCGGTGGGAGTCTGGCCGAGGGCCAGACCGACGTCTTTCAGATCCGCGCCTCCGTGTTTGGTGACGACGGCGAGCGCGTTTTCTTCCCGGTGGTGCAGGCATGCGGGAGTTCCGAACACGCCTGGATCGAGGTCCCGACCGACGGATCCGACGGCCATGACCTCGATGAGCCCGCCCCATCCCTCGTCATTGCCGCCGGAGAGGGAGAGGGCCCGTCGTCGGGAACGAACCCACAGACGATCCTGGCCATCGCCCTGTCGGTGACGGCGATAGCGCTTGCCGCGGCCGCTCTGGCGTTCGCGCGCACCCGCAAGGCGGACGACGAAGACTGACTCCAATGGCGACTCTGGAGCTGACTCGTTCGCAGGTGCTTGCCCACAGACGGCGGGCTGGCCACCTGGAGACCCGTCTCCCGGAAGGGGCAGACTCGTTGGAGCGGGCCGCTCATGCAGGACTCCAGGACAGCATGCCGCGGGCGGCCGTCTTTTCGGCCCACGCCCGGGTCGAGGGTGTGGGGCCGTTCGTCTGGGATGAGCCCCCGTTCATTCAGATCTGGGGACCTCGATTCAACGCCTATGTGGTGGCAGAGCGCGATCGTGCCGTGTTCACACTTGGTCGCCTGTCCGACCAGGCGGCCGCCGTCGAGAAGGCCTATCGCCTGGCTGACCGCTTCGAAGCGGATTTCGGTGATGCCCGAGTCACCCTGGGTGAAGCCGGCCGCGCCATTGGCGGGCACCACACCCAACTCCGCTACGCCGCGCCGACCGGTCGGTTGCAGATCCGGTGGGAGGGGGGCGGAACGCCGCTCGTGTGGGCGGTTCCGGCACCCGACATGGACCCGGTGGATGCCCGTCTGGAGTTGGCCCGGCGATACCTCCACGTCCTGGGTCCCGGGACCGGCGAGGGATTCGGTGACTGGGCGGGCATTAAGACTCCACGTGCCAAGGCGGCCCTCGAGGCGATGGCGGGCGAGACGACCCAGGCAGTCGTGGAGGGGGAGGAAGGAGTGTTCCTCGCCTCGGACGAGGATTCCTTCCGCAGCGAGGACTCCAATCCTGCAGCGGCACGGCTACTCCCCAGCGGTGACTCGTACTGGCTGCTCCAAGGAAAACCTCGGGAGCTGTTGGTGCCCGACCCGGGACGGCGTCCTGAGCTGTGGACCTCGCGGGTCTGGCCCGGGGCGGTGCTCGTGGGGGGCGAGATCGTCGGGGTGTGGCGGCGGTCCGGTCACGACATCACGATCTCCCCCTGGCGATCGCTGTCCTCCGATGAGACCGTGGCGGTCGAGGAGGAGGCTCATGCCCTCCCCATGCCCGACGCCGACAAAGCCATGCGGGTCAGCTGGTCAGTGAGCTGAGGCGGGTCAGCGCCTCTTCGAGCACAGCCGCCTGCTTGCAGAAGGCAAACCGGACCAGGCCGTTCCCGTCGGCGGGGTCGTTGTAGAAGACGCTCGGAGGGATCGCGGCCACACGGGTCTCGGCGACGAGCCGCTTGACGAAGGTGCGGTCGTCGTCGGCGGAGAACGCTCCGTATCCGGCGAGCATGAAATATGTCCCGTCCGGGAGGTGGACGTCGAAGCCAATGTCGCTCAGTCCCTGAGCGAGCAAGTCTCGACGGGCGAGGTAGCCGGCTCGCAGGTCGTCATAGAAGCTTCGCGGGGCCTCAAGCGCGGCGACAGCGCCGTGTTGGACCGGAGTGGGTGTCGTGAAGGTCATGTACTGGTGGGCGGCGCGGACGCCGGCCGTGAGCGGGGGAGGCCCAATGGCCCATCCGACCTTCCAGCCTGTCAGCGAATAGGTCTTCCCCACTGACGAGAGGGTGACAGTGCGGTCTTCCATGTCGGGAAAGGTGGCCAGCCGCAGGTGCTCGGGCCCGAATGTGATGTCCTCGTAGACCTCGTCGCAGATGGCGATGGCGTCGTGGCGGACACACAACTCGGCGACGGCTCCCAGCTCTTCGGCATCGAACATCCGCCCGCTGGGGTTGTGCGGGGTGTTGACGAGGATGGCCCGGGTCCGATCGGAGAAAGCCGCCCTCAGTTCGTCCGGCTCGAGCCGAAAGTGGGGCGGTCGGAGGGTGACATGACGGGGGACCGCACCGGCGAAGGCGAGATCGACGGGGTAGGAGTCGTAGTAGGGCGAGACGAGGACCACCTCGTCGCCGGCGTCGACGAGGCCGAGGATGGAGGCCGTGAGCGCCTCGGTGCACCCGCAGGTGACGGTCACCTCGGCATCCGGATCGATCTCCCGGCCGAGGAGATGCCCATACCTTGCGGCGATCGCTTTGCGGAGTGCTTGCACGCCCACCATCGGCGGGTACTGATCGGCGTCGCCCCGCTCCATGGATTCGACAGCCGCTCTCTTGACGAAGTCTGGCCCCGCCCAGTCGGGGAAGCCCTGGCCGAGGTTTATCGCCTCGTGCTCGACGGCGAGCTGGGTCATCTCGGTGAAGATCGTCACCCCGAACGGCTGGAGTCGCCGTGACACGGCCATGCCGGGAGCGTAGGACCGGTGGCCGCCGGCTTCATCCCATCTTCTTCAGGATCCGACCGACCGTGAGCCAGGTGCGCGAGGTGATCGTCTTTCCCAGCTCGGCTTCGAGTCGTGACATCACCCCCAGGCCACCTTCCCGGATCGTGGTGTCGGTGACGGTGAAGATCTCGCGATCCGTTGCCCCGACAACTTCGACCGCCGGGTCGGAAGTGTCCATGCGGACGGTGCCCTCGGGCAATGAGTGTTTGGAGAAGGTGACCAGGAGATAGTTCTTTGGCCCATGCTCGAGGTCGCCGAACGGCGCAAGTGTGGCCAGATCCTCGAGGTCGGCACGGCTGCGCAAGAGCGTGGTGCTCGCGAACCCGAGCAGGTTCGGCCAGGCTTCCTCGAGGGCCGCTTCGACTTCTTCTGGCTGCCGTTGGGTATCGAACACGAGGTTGCCGCTCGAGATGACGCTGACGACGTTCTCCAAGCCGACGGACTCAGCCACCGCGCGGAGGTTCTCATTGCGCATTTGAGGGTTCATCGGGGCTATGCCTCGAAGCAAGGCGGCGTACTTCGTCACCTACCCGTTGTAGCAGTCCGGGATGCTGTCAGGCGCCGGTGCGATTGGTGACCCGGGGCTGGAGGATCCGCCGCCAGACGAACCACGCCACCGCGATTCCGATCACCGCCAACACGGCATTCTGCATCAACTCGAGGGGGCGCTCGGCCGACTTCCAATTGTCTCCGAGCAGATAGCCGGCCATTACCAGGGCGGTGTTCCAGACCAGGCTGCCGATCAGTGTGTAGATCGAGAAAGGGAGAAGGGGGCTTCGTCGCAGCCCGGCAGGGATCGAGATCAGCGACCGCATCAGCGGGATGCACCGACAGATGAGAACGGCACGGTTGGCATGCCGGTCGAACCAACCTTCGGAACGATCCAGGTCCTCAACGGTGAGGGAGAACCACTTTCCGTAGCGAGTGACGAGGATCCGCAGGCGGGAGGGGCCGACGGCGGCGGCAATCCCGTAGAGGAGGTAGGCCCCGATCATCGAGCCCACCGTGGCGGCGGCGATCATGACCACGACATTGGACTCGCCCGTAGCTGCAACGAACCCGGCGAGCGGGAGGACGATTTCCGAGGGAATCGGGGGAAACAGGTTCTCCAGAGTGACCAGGGCGGCGACCCCGATCGGGCCAAGGGCCTCTACCACCGAAGTGGCCCACTCGACGATCCTCTCCATTCGGCGTCAATCTACCAGCAGGGGGTCACAGGGGCCCAAACCCAGATTTTTGGCACACCGAAAGATCGATCTATGCTCGCCGCCGCATGGCTTTGGGCGCTGTGGAAAGGGAGACACTCAAGTCGGTTTACCGGCAGTCCGGTCCTGAGGGCACGACGCGCCCCGGCGACCTGGCGGAGGCATTGGGGGTGTCACCCGCCACCATCACCGCCCGCCTGAAGCGTCTGGACGAGCAGGGTCTCGTCGAGCATCGGCCCTATCAGGGCGTCACCTTGACCCGCAAGGGCCGCCTCGCCGCGGTCGACGCCATCCGGCGCCACCGCATCGTGGAGCGCTTCTTGTCCGACATGCTCGGCTACCCGTGGGACCAGGCCGACAAGCTCGCCGTCACCTTCGAGCACTCCCTCCCGACCGAGGTGGTGCAGAGGGTGTACGTGGCGCTCGACCGGCCGACCGTCTGCCCGCACGGGTTTCCGATCCCGGAGGCGCAGGCCGAAGAAGTGCCGGAGCTCCCCACTCTCGCCGACGCCGTCCCGGGGGGCACCTACGAGGTGGCCATGCCCGGCGCCACGCACCCCGACGTGGTCTCGTTCCTCGAAGAGATCGGGATCCGCCCGGGGACCGTTCTGACAGTGCGTGAACGCCACCCCTTCGAAGGTCCGCTCGTAGTTGCCGTCGACGGGGTGGAACGAGTACTCAGCCACAAGCTGGCCACCGGAATCTATGCATCGACCCAAACAGGAGAGAGAGAATGACCATGATCCTGGCCTCCGAAGGGGGCTTCCAGGAGTTCACGCTCGGTCCGACCGAGTGGATCTGGCTCTGGGTGTCGGTAGCCACAGCGCTGCTCGCCATCCTGGTGGGATTCTTACTGGCACGGGGCGTGCTCGCCTCCGACCAGGGGACTCCCAAGATGATCGAGATCGCCAAAGCGATCCAGGAAGGGGCGATGGCGTATCTCAAGCGCCAGTTCCGCACGATCGGCGTCATCCTCATCCCACTGGTCATCCTGGTGTTCCTGACCTCGACCGCAGTGTTGAGGCCTGACGGGACCTCGGCGCTCAGCTTCTTCCAGTCGGGCCTCGCCCGGACAGGTGCCTTCGTGGCCGGGTGTTTCCTCTCGGGCCTGACCGGGTTCATCGGGATGAGCCTGGCCGTCCGGGGCAACGTCCGGACCGCAGCCGCAGCCCGGAACGGCTCCATGGGTGACGCACTCACCGTGGCCTTCCGCACCGGTGGTGTTGCCGGCATGTTCACGGTCGGCCTCGGCCTGCTCGGAGCCACGCTGATCATCATCATGTTCCAGAACACCTCGTCGGCGATCCTCGTCGGATTCGGATTCGGCGGCTCGCTGCTGGCCCTGTTCCTGCGGGTCGGTGGAGGCATCTTCACCAAAGCCGCCGACGTCGGTGCCGACCTGGTGGGCAAGGTGGAGCAGGGAATCCCCGAGGACGATCCGCGCAACCCGGCGACCATCGCCGACAACGTGGGCGACAACGTCGGTGACTGTGCCGGTATGGCCGCCGACCTCTTCGAGAGCTACGAGGTCACTCTCGTGGCGTCGATCATCCTCGGCGTTGCCGCCTTCGCCTCCATCGGGGCCAATCCGGTGCTCGGCCTCATCTTCCCGGTGGTCGTTCGGGCCATCGGCGTCGTCGCCTCGATCGTGGGCGTCTACGTCGTCAAGGCTCGGCCCGCGGACAAGTCTGCTCTGGCGCCGATCAACCGCGGCTTCTTCACTGCCGGCATCCTCACCGTGCTGGGAACCCTGGCAGTGGCGTTGTTCTACGTGGGCAATGAGAACGGCAACGAAGGCTGGAAGGTCTTCGGTGCGGTCCTGTCGGGGCTGGTACTCGCCCAGGTCGTCAGCCGGATCACGGAGTACTTCACCTCGACCGAACGGGGCCCGGTGCGGGACATTGCCAAGGCCTCTGAGACCGGCCCGGCCACCAACGTCCTCTCGGGGACCGCATCCGGGATGGAGTCGTCGGTGTGGGCGATCGTCGCCATCGCCGGCGCCATCGGCGTTGCCATCGCCCTGGGCGACGGCAACATCCAGTTCTCGCTCTACCTAGTCGCCCTCTGCGGTATGGGGATGCTCGCCACCACGGGCGTGGTCGTGTCCGAAGACACGTTCGGACCCGTGGCCGACAATGCCGCTGGCATCGCCGAGATGTCGGGCGAGTTCAGCGGCGAAGCGGAAACGATCATGGTTGGCCTCGACGCCGTCGGTAACACCACCAAGGCAGTCACCAAGGGCTTCGCCATCGGTTCGGCAGTCATCGCTGCGGTTGCGTTGTTCGCCTCGTTCATCGAGACGGCGGCGGCAGAGCTCGGCATCGAGGTCACCGGAAGCCAGTTGTTCGAGTTGCCGGAGACCTCGATCAACGTTGCCAACCCCCTCACGTTCATCGGCCTCCTCATCGGCGGATCGATCGCTTTCAGCTTCTCGGCCATGGCCATCCGAGCCGTCGGCAAGACTGCTGCAGTGGTGGTGCGCGAGGTCCGGCGCCAGTTCGCCGACGGGGCCATCATGCGTGGGGAGCGCCGTCCCGACTACGGCCCGGTCATCGACATCTGCACCACCGCATCGCTACGGGAGCTGGTGACGCCGGCCCTACTGGCCGTGCTCACCCCGATCATCGTCGGATTCGGGATCGGCTACCTGGCGCTCGGCGCTTTCCTGGCAGCCACCATCCTCACCGGCCAGCTGATGGCCAACTACCTGTCCAACTCGGGTGGGGCATGGGACAACGCCAAGAAGTACATCGAGGACGGCCACCATGGTGGCAAGGGGTCGGAGGCCCACAAGGCGGCCGTCATCGGCGACACGGTCGGCGACCCCTTCAAGGACACCGCCGGCCCGGCACTCAACCCGCTGATCAAGGTGATGAACCTGATATCGCTCCTGGTGCTGCCCGCTGTCATCGCGGCTCGTGACACCGGGTGGCGGTACGCGGTTGCGGGCGTCGCCCTGGTGATCCTGCTGATCGCCATGGTCTGGTCCCGCCGTCCGGCACCGGGGATGGCCGAGCTAGAGGAAGTCTCGGCCTGACCGACTGAGCCGATGGGGGCGGATAGCATCCGCCCCCATGACTTCACTCGAGATCCTGTCCGGTCTCGATCTCAACCGGTGGGACGATCCCGCTCCGACCACCGACATGCGGAAGCTGCTCACCGAGTGGCTTCGTTATCAGCGCCACGAGTTCATCCGCAAGCTGCGCGACCTGAGCCCCGAACAGATGGTCGCCTGGTCGGTCCCTCCGGTGGAACTCTCGGTGCTGGGCCTGGTTCGACACATGCAGCAGAACGAGCACATCTTCTTCAGCTGGGGACTCGGCGGCGAAGAACGGCTGGAGACCTACGGCGACGACGACTACGCCGGCGGTTCCGTGGAGACGGTCGAAGCCGACCTTCGGCTTTACCTGGGCGAGGTGGCGAAAGCCGACGAGGCGATCGACCGCATGCCATCGCTTGACTCTCCCGGACTCGGTCACGGCCGGCCGCTGGGCGCCACGCTCGTCAAGATGATCGACGAGTACGCCCTGCACGCCGGCGAGGCGCACATGCTCCGGTTCGCCGCACTGGGGGAGATGCTCCGCTAGAGCTCGCGGTAGACGAGGGTACGGCCCGAGAGGAGCCGGACCCCCTGCCCCCGGAATGCCCGGGCACGAAAATGCAGTAGATGGCCCATACCCCGGGGTCGTCGAGTGGGAAAGGGCTGGCCTTCTTGATCAGGCTGCTGGCCAGAACGTCGCCGAGTCGGGTTCGCGGCTCGGGCTGCCACGACGGTGAGACTCTCCACGACACCCAACCTACGACGCAGCCCAGTCGGTTTTTGTCCGCAAATTTGTTCTTGACAGAAGAGGGGTGGATGAGGTATAAATCGGTCGGCCGACCGAAAGCATAGTTTGTGACCATCGAACCGACCACCCGCAAGACCATCCTCGATGCAGCCAAGGCCGCGTTGATCGGAGTCGGCTATGCCGGCCTGTCAACCCGCAAGATCTCCGAAGTGGCCGGTGTGCCGCTGAGCCAGATCCACTATCACTTCGGGTCGAAGCGCGGTCTCATGCTCGAAGTCCTCGCGGAAGAGAACCGGCGGCTCCTTCACCGGCAGAGCTCCATGTACTCCCAGGACATGCCCCTTTGGAAGCAGTGGGAGCAGGCATGCGACTTTCTCGAGGACGACCTCGACTCGGGGTACGTTCGCGTCCTCCAAGAGATGGCGGCGGCCGGATGGTCCGACCCTGGGATCGCCGAGGCGGTGAAGGAAATGGTCGGAGCCTGGTTTGGTCTCCTCTCCAACGTGGCCGCTGGGGCGCAACAGCGACTCGGAGGTCTCGGACCGTTCACCCCCGAAGAGGCCGCAGTGATCTCCGGCGCTCCTTTCCTCGGTGTAGAGACCCTCCTGTTGCTGGGTTTCACCGAGAAGGAACTGCCGACTCGGTCGGCCTTGCGCAAGGTGGGTGAGGTTCTTCGCGGTCTGGAGACCCGCTGATGCGTGCGGCGCTTCCGCTGACGTCAGCTCAGATCGAGCGCGCCGACGCTCGGATCGGTTTCGAGACATTCGGCGATGGCAGCCCCGACATCCTCCTCATGCCCGCCTGGACCATCGTCCACAGCCGCTTCTGGAAGATGCAAGTGCCCTACCTGTCCCGGCACTACCGGGTCACCGCCTACGACGCTCCGGGAAACGGTCTCTCCGACCGTGTTGTCGAGCCGGAGCGCCACAGCGGGGAGGACGTCGCCGCCGACGGCCTGGCGGTCATGGATCACCTCGGCATCGAGCGGGCGGTGCTCGTCGGTCTGTCCCAGGGGGCGCAGTATGCGATTCGGCTCGCCAGGGAAGCGCCCGAGAGGGTGGCCGGCATCGCGATGATCTGTCCCGCTCTCGGCATCACCGCTCCGCACCCCGAAAGGGCATCGATCGGTGAGCGGATTGACCTTCCGTACCCGGAGAACCCTCAGGGCTGGGACAAGTACAACATCGCGTATTGGCGCGACCACTACCCGGACTTTGCGCAGTTCTTCTTCAGCCAGGCGATCTGTGAGCCGCACTCCACAAAGCCTGTCGAGGACGCGGTCGCGTGGGCGTTGGAGACCAATCCGGCTGTCCTCGAAGCGGAAGCCCACCGGCCCGAGCCCGTCGAGACCGACGTCGAGGCGCTGTCCGCGCTGACCTGTCCCGTCCTTGTCATCCACGGGACAGCAGACCGCATCCAGTCGCACCGCGTCGGGGAGGAGGCGGCCCGGCTGAGCGGCGGCAGCCTGGTCAGCCTTGAAGGGGCCGGCCACATGCCCAATGTCCGCGACCCGGTGAAGGTCAACCTGCTGCTGAGGGATTTCGTCGAGGGGCTGGCGGCATGAGGGCGGCCTACCCCGACCTGGAGGGCCGCGTCGAGGGCGCGGGTGTCCCCATCCACTATGAGGTGTACGGCCAGGGTGAGACCACGCTGTTCCTCGTGCCTCCGGCCCCGATCACGCACTCGCGCATCTGGAAGGCGCTCATACCCAACCTCGCCCGCCGGTACCGAGTCGTCACCTACGACCCCCGGGGAAACGGGGGGTCAGGGCGTCCGACCGAACCGTCCGACCACGCCACCGAGCCCAACCTGGTCGACATGGTTGCCGTGCTCGATGCTGCCCAGGTCGAACGGGCAGTGGTCGTCTCCCACTGTCACGCCGGATGGTGGGTGACCCAGCTCGCCACAGAACACCCGGATCGCGTTCAGGCCTTGGTTTTGATCTCGCCGGGTGTGCCGTATCTCGGACGCCCCCACCAACACTGGATTGACGCCGGCCCGGCTTGGGACGAGGTCGTCGAGGAGGCGTCGGGCTGGGGTCTCTACAACAGGCACATCATCACCA
>CAZGWX010000097.1:0-6752 GCA_964529515.1 uncultured Acidimicrobiaceae bacterium | reverse complement strand
CCCGTGAGCTGCTCGCGTCCGCCGGTCACCCGGACGGGTTCACGATCCAGTTCAACGCGCCGGCCGGCCGGTACTACAAGGACCGTGAGATCGCGGAGGCCGTCTGCAACCAATGGGCACAGGTGGGTGTGACGTGTGAGCTCGACTTCTTGGAATCGAGTGTCTGGTCTTCGCGCCTGGTCGACGCCACGCTGGGACCGATCTCGGCTGCCCCGTGGCAGACCGGACCGCAGCTCGACCTCGAGGTGCCGATGGTGAACTTCCAGGGCTCGAGCCCCAGGCAAATCACCGACATCGCACGGATCAACGAACTGTACGAAGCAGTCAGGACGACCATCGACGAGGAAGAGCGGGACAGCCTGCTCGCCGAGCTCGCCCAGGCGGTCTTCGATGACCCGCCTGTGGTCTTCTTGATGGAGAACGCGGACTTCACTGCCATGAGCGCGGACCTCGAAGGCGTTGTCTTCGCGGCCAACCACAGCTTCGACCCGATGACGATCACGAAGAAGTCGGGGTCATAATCCAATAGACGGACCAACTGGGGCGTCCGGACAACCGGACGCCCCAGGGGTTCGCCTGCACCTCGGACTTAGGAAGCCATGGCTGTGCGACGAATCGGCGTGCTGCTCCTCACTGTGTGGGGAGCGTGCACCCTGATCTTTCTGATCACCCGGTTGACCGGCGATCCGGCGACCCTGATGGCGGGTCCCGACGCTTCCTTGGAACAGCTCGAAGAGCTGCGACGGCAGTTCGGCCTCGACCGGCCCCTGATCACTCAGTACCTGGACTACATGGGTGGGATCCTGCAAGGCGACCTGGGTATCTCCCTTCGATACAACCAGCCCGTCCTCGGCCTGATACTGGAGCGCATGCCGGCCACCCTGCTCCTGGCCTCCATCGGCGCCGTTCTGGCCACGATCGTCGGCACGGTCCTCGGAGCGGTAGCGGCATTGAATCGAGGGCGGGCGCTCGACTATTCGGCTGTGGGGCTTTCCGTGTTAGGCCAGTCGATTCCCCCGTTCTGGCTGGGCATGATGCTGGTGCTGGTCGTGTCGGTGAACCTCGGGTGGTTCCCATCGGGTGGAAGCGGCACGCCCGCACACCTCGTGCTTCCAGCCATCACGCTTTGCGTCGCTTTCGCCGCACGAATCGTGCGTGTGGCTCGGGGATCACTCCTCGACTCGCTGACGGAGAACTACATCGTGACCGCCACCGCCAAGGGCGTCCCCAGGTCGCAAATCATCAGGCGGCACGCGGCACGAAACGCCTCCGTCCCGGTCTTGACGATGGTCTCGATCACCACCGCGCAAATGGTCTCGGGACTGATCATCACCGAGACCATCTTCTCCTATCCGGGGATCGGCCTCCTCTTGGTTCAGGCAGTCCGAGTCCGAGATTTCATGCTCATCCAGGGAGTCGTCCTGTTCGTCAGCTTCCTGGTGGTCATCCTCGCCTCTGTCACCGACATCATCCACGCCCGGCTCGACCCACGGGTCAAGTTCGGGGGCGTATGAGGAACTCCCCGCTCATCGTCAAGATCTGCGTTGGCTGGCTGGTGCTAATCACCGCTCTGTGCGTCCTCGCCCCTGTGATCGCACCGGAAGGCCCGACCGCCGGCGAGCTCGCCGACCGGCTCAAGCCCCCAGCGTGGCAGGAGGGCGGCTCGTCCGAGTTCCCGCTGGGGACCGACCAGTTGGGCCGGGACATGGTGGGGAGGCTCCTCTACTCAGGACGCGTGAGTCTGTTGGTGGGGTTCTCCTCGGTCGTCCTGGCAGGGCTCATCGGGATCACCATCGGGCTCCTCTCCGGCTACTTCGGAGGTTGGTTCGACACCGTGATGATGCGACTCGTCGACATCCAATTGACGCTTCCGTTCCTGGCCCTCGCCATCCTGGTCACCGCGATGATCGGGACCGGTCTCGTGAACGTCGTCCTGTTATTGGGGATCGCCGGCTGGATCCTCTACGCCCGAATCGTGCGGGCCGCCGTTCTCACCTTGCGGGAACTCGAGTACGTCGAGGCGTCCGAGGTCGTGGGATCCAGCACCTGGAGCATCCTGACCCGGACCATCCTCCCCGCCGTCATGCCTTCCGCCTTGGTGATCGGCACCCTGGCGGTGTCCCAGATGATCATCATCGAGGCGTCCCTCAGCTTCTTGGGTATGGGACTTCCTCCGGCGACCCCCTCTTGGGGCACGATGCTGGCGGGCGCCCAGGAGTACATGACACTTGCGTGGTGGCTCGCGGCGTTCCCGGGAATCGCGATCACGCTGACGGTCATGGCCACCAACGTCATCGGGGACTGGGCCCGAGACCGCTTCGACCCCCGGCTGGCGTCACTCCAACAGGCCACCAGGGTGGACTGAAGACTACGACTCCTTCGGGTCGACGAACTCCTGGGTGAGGGTCAACGTCAGGGTCAGGTGGGCTGTCAGGAGCTCCCTGGCGAGTTTCGGGTCCCCGGCGAGGCACGCGTTCATGATGTTTTCGTGCTCGGTGATGATCGCCTCGCTCCCACCCCGAGTGTGTGTGCTGAGAAGTCGGTAGCGCGCCGCATTGTCGAGCAGCATCTCGATGATCCGAAGTGTCCAACGAGAACCGCAGTTGGAAACCAGCGCGAGGTGGAAGTCGCGGTGCGGGGACTCGGCGACGGTTGGGTCTCTCCGGTACGCCTCGGCCAAGGGGAGAAAGCGTTGCTGGATCGACTCCCGATACTTGTCGTCCGCTCGCTCGACCGACCTTTCGATCGCGGGCGGCTCGATCCCGAGTCTCGTGCGATACAGGTCCTCGACATCCTTCCTGGACACCGGGGTCACCCGCGCGCCCCGCTGCGCGCGGATTTCGACGAGACCCTCGGCAGCGAGGGTCTGCAGGGCCTCGCGCAAAGGGGTGGGGCTGATGTCCAGTTCGGAAGCGAGAGTCGCCAGTACCAGTCGTGATCCGGGGGCGACATCCCCGGTGAGGATGGCCCTACGAAGGCGTGCCGCCGCCCATTCAGCTCGCGTCGACGGCAACGACGAGTCGTATCGGCCCATGGCCGTGTCAATGGGTAATGCCACTAAAGACCCCAACGTCGACGGTGCATTCCGAATCTACATGTTAGATGACGCGACATCACGGACGGGACCCCCGACTCATGCCGTCCGGAACGGATGAAGCGCCAGTGGCCGGAAGGACCCTGGCGGGGTGATCAGCACCTCGCCGTTACCCGACGAGGTCACCACCATCGCCCCGTCTTCGCAGAGTGCGACGTTGGTATAGAACACGTCGGAGCCTGGCTGGAACCGATCGAGAAGTTGCCCGTCCGGACTCCAGACCTGAATGTCGCCTGGATTACCCGTAAGCCCAACCGCGCCAATGATGACGTTGCCTTCGGCGTCGAACGCGAAGCCGTCAGGACCGTTGTCCGTCATTTGAACAAAGGTGTCTGGCTTGCCCAGCCCGGTCGGCCCGATCGGGAACCGGACGATGCGCTGCTCATCGGTGCTGGCGACATAGACCGCGTCGTCTTCTCGGCCGAACCCGATGCCATTGGGGTACCAGGGGACCGAACAGAGCAACTCGGCTTCGCTGGCGGATGGATCACACCTCCACAGGCGGCCGTCCGCTTTGGGCCGGGGCCGTGTTGGGTCCGTGATCCAGAGCGTTCCCTCAGGGCCGACACACAAGTCGTTGGGCGACACAGGATCCTTGGTGACCCATCTCACAGACCCGTCCGGCGATACGGCCTGCACGCCTCCGGTCTCCACCCCTCCCCCGCGCTTGGCCGGGGGCTTCCCACCGTTCTGGGCGACGAACATGACTCCGTCCCGACCCTCGGTGGCGCCGTTGGCGCCCCCCTCAGTGGTGGCGAGCTCGGTAAGGTCCGAGCCGTCGCGGTTCATGGTGTAGACCTTCCCCCGGTCGATCGAGGTGACAGCAACCCTGCCGTCCGCCAGGGCCACCGGCCCTTCCAGGAACCCCATGTCCTCGGCAATTACGTGGAATCTCAACTCAGTCCCTCTCTGATCCGGGCGGGGATCTCCCCCAGACGGTCCGTCAACATCACGACGTCGCTCGAACACGAGACATACCGCGCACCCTCTTGTTGTGCGTACGACGCCTGCTCGAAAGTCGTCGTTTGCATGCCCCACGACTTGCCGGCCGCGGTCGCCGCTCCGGCGACTCGCTCGAAAACAGCCTTCATGTCGTCCGACCATGGTGCATCGACATGGCCGATGGCCATCGAGAGATCCTGGGGACCGATGAACAGGCAGTCGAGCCCATCGATGGCGGCAATCTCATCGATCGACTCCAGTGCTTCGCGGGTCTCCACCTGGACGAGGACGGCGACATCAGCATTTGCCTGCGCTGAGTAGGGCCCCACTCCGGCGTTGGCGTAGTTCCCATGAGCACGCTTCAACGCAACACCACGACGGCCTTCAGGCGGATATCGACTGAGGGAAACGGCAAGCTGCACGGCTGCGGCGGATCTGACCAACGGTGCCAGGATCCCTGAGGCTCCTGCATCGAGTGCCTTTTGGATCGGCTCCTTTCGCACTTCCGGGACCCTGACAATCGGCTGGAGCCCCAAGGCTCTCCCTAGAGCGACGGCCGATGCCATCGACGAGTAGTCGAAGAGACCGTGCTCCATGTCGACGATGAATGAGTCGAGCCCGGCCACTTTGGCCATGTGGGCAATGTTCGGAGATGTGACCTCCGAAATCATGGTGCTGAGGACGAGATCACCGGCCTGCAACCGTTGGCGTAAGGCCACCGCCTACCTCCTGAGGGTCGATTTGTATGAAATATAATGTGCTGTCGCCGTCCACACGAGGAGAGAATGAGACCGAGGCTGTTTCCCGCCAACTACATGTGGACGCTGAGCGCGATGCACGTCCTCAACAGCACCTCCCATGTCGGCGCCGTGGGTGAGATCCTCAGCCTTTGCCTGTCCGACGACATGCAGGAAGCTTCGAAGGAAGGCGACGTCGATACTTGGGTCAGGGAGTGGAGCGTCCTAGGGGCTCGCGTCTCCACCCTGGCGCAGCGCCAAGAGCAGGCCGGCGCCCTGATCAGCGCAGGCGAGTCGTACCAGCGGGCAAGTCTCTACTACCAGATCTCCGAGCGGCTACTCGCCCGCGATTCGGACGAAGAACGACGGGCGATGCTCTTCCGCGAGGCTCAACGGCTTTTCGCTCGCTTCGCCGCACTGCGCCACCCGTCCCCTATCGCCGTCGTCGACATCCCGTACGAGAACACGAGCCTTTTGGGCTACCTGATTCCGGCTGACGGGGAGGGCCCGCATCCGTGCGTGGTCTTTCTCGGTGGGCTCGAGGCCGGGGCGGAGTGGATGACCGCGCGCATGCTGGGCATGGCAGCCAGAGGCGTTTCCTGTCTCGTGGTCGACGGTCCGGGCTATGGCTCTGCGATCCGCTTCAAGGGACTGAAGACTCGACACGACTACGAGGTCGTCGCGGGGGCGGCGGTCGACTACCTGGAGACGAGGCGCGACGTCGATGCCGATAGCCTCGGCGTCCTCGGGATCAGCCTCGGTGGCTACTTCGCCACCAGGAGTGCCGCCAAGGAAAAGCGCTTCAAAGCAGGCATCGCCTGGGGCGCTATCTGGGACTACGGAGCGGTCTTGGATCGTCGCACTCGAGCCGCCTGGGACTCCAACATGCCCGTCGCCGGGCCCAAGGGCTACGCGCCTTGGATTTTCGGAGTCGACACTCTGGAAGAGGCAGCTGTCGCCGCTCAGTCGTTCCGCCTCGACGGGGTCGCGCAGGAAGTCGAGTGCCCCTTTCTGATCATCCACGGGGCGGAGGACAAGCAGGTGTACCTCGAAGACGCACAAGCCCTCTTCGATGCCCTGGGCTCGCAGGACAAGGAACTGAGAGTGCTCGGCCCCGAGGAAGGTGGGGTCGAGCACTGTCAGTGGGACAACTCGATCATGGCGCAGCACATAATCTTCGACTTCTTCGCCGAGAAGCTCCGACGGTGACCGCCGCCTCTGCTTCGCCCCACGCCCGTCGCGTGGTCCTGGTTCCCGGTCTCACTTGCGACGCTGCAGCCTTCGAGCCTCAGATTCCAGTGTTTGCAGATCTCGGGTGGGAGGCCGATATCGCGGACGTGACCCTGGGAGCCACCGTCGACGAAATGGCGGGTTTAATCCTGTCCACCTCCCGAGGCCCCATCCACGTTGTCGGGCTCTCCATGGGCGGCTATGTCGCCATGGCCATGGCCCGCCAGGCTCCTCGGCGTGTGTCATCGCTCACCCTCATCGGAACATCTGCCCGCGGGGACACCGACGAACAGCGCGCCGCCAGAATGCGATTGATCCACGATGCACAGACCGGCAACTTCGACGCTGTGGTGCTTCGACTTGTGACGGTCTTTCTGGGCGAACACGCATCTGGCTCCTTGAGGAGCCAAGTCGAGTCGATGATCCGCCGCGTCGGTTCCGAGGTTTTCGTCCGTCAGCAGCGCGCCATCTCTTACCGGCCCGACGCCCGCCCGACACTGCCGGCCATCGGCGCACCCACACTGGTCATCTGCGGCGCCGACGATGCAATCAATCCGCCTGAGGTTTCAGACGAGGTGGCCTCGGGGATCGCCGAAAGCCGACTCGAGTTGATCCCGGGCACCGGCCATTTGTGCAACCTGGAGGAGCCGGAATTGACCAACGAGCTCATCGGCGCCTTCTTCCTCACGCTGGCCTCGTGACCGGCACCGACGCCCCGACAAGCAGGAGACGGACGCGAAGTCGATGGA
>CAZGWX010000096.1:0-6068 GCA_964529515.1 uncultured Acidimicrobiaceae bacterium | reverse complement strand
GTGTTGCCGACGGGCGGGTCGGTCAAGCTCGGGGACTTTGGCACTCATCGGCGGTCACGGTTCGAGATCTGACCCGTCTGGCTCCGGCTTCGGCGGCACACCTCGCCGTCGGCAACGCGGTTCGTGACCGGGTCATCGAGCGTCTCGCGCCGATGAGCGGCGGCCGCGCGCTGCTGGCCGGATTTCTCATCGGTGACACGGAGAGCCTTGAGCCGGCCGATGAGGAGGCGATGCGACTGGCAGGTCTTTCGCACTTCGTCGCCGTCAGCGGGTCGAACGTGGCCCTTTTCCTCGGGCTGCTGTTCCTGGCCGCCGGCCCGCTGTCGATGGGACCTAGGCGTCGAGCACTGATCGGCCTTCTCGGGCTGCCGGTGTACGCGGCGGCGACTCGTTTCGAACCGTCAGTGATGAGGGCGTCGGTCATGGCCGCGATCGCCCTCTCTGGGCGACTGTTCGGGGTGGCGCTGGAGACATGGCAGCTCCTGTCCGTGGCGGTGGTCGCCGTGCTGGCATTCGACCCAGGCCTCACCCACAGTGTGGGCTTCCAGCTGTCGGTGGCCGCAACCGCGGGTGTGCTGCTCGGCGCCAGATGGCCGGTCCAGGGAGGGAAGGTGGCGCGGGCGCTGGTCGTGACGATGGGGGCGCAGCTGACCGTCGCGCCCCTTCTGCTCCACCACTTCGGGACGGTCCCGGTCTTCTCCCCGTTGGCCAACCTGGTGGCCGCGCCGCTGGTCTCGGCGGCCACGGTCACAGCAGCGATCGGGGTGGCCGGGTTCGGGTGGCTCATCCCGCCATCGGCACTCCTCGCCGAAATCGTCCTCACCCTCGCTCGGGGGGCGTCGGTCTGGCCTCAGGCGAACGCTCTCATGGCAGCTGGTTTGGCCGTCGTGGGACTGCTGGTCTGGCGGTTCAGATGGTCACGCCTACCGGCTGGCGTGGCGGCCTCGGTCCTAGTGGTGTCGGTCGCCCTGAGCGGATCGGCGACACTGCCTCAGGTTGGCGTCGTGGTGCTCGACATCGGCCAGGGCGACGCCATTCTTCTTCACGGCGGCGACGGCCATTTCGCCCTGGTGGACGGTGGCCCCGACCCTGTGGCCCTGGTCGGCAAGCTCCGCACCTACGGAGTCCCCCAGCTCGACCTGGTGGTGGCGACCCATGTCCACGCCGACCACGTCGACGGGCTGGGGGCGGTCATGGGGCGGTGGGCGGTGGGGGAGTTGTGGGCATCGTTCGAGCCCCACGAGACCGAGGGTTCAGCGGGCCTCGTCTTATCTGCGTTCGGTTTCGGCGTGCCTGTCAGGGCACCACCCGTCGGGGAGGTGAGGCAGGTTGGAGCGCTCACGATCGAAGTGATCGGCCCGCGGCGCCGCTACAAGTCGGCGAACGACCAGTCGATAGTCCTCCTTGTGCGAGGTCCCGGCCGGACCATGCTGCTCACAGGCGATGTCGAGGCGATCGCCCAGCACGACCTGGCGGGTGTCACGGCCGACGTGCTCAAGGTGCCGCACCACGGCGGTGGGACCTCGGACGAGCACTGGCTCGTGTCGGTTGGAGCTCGGTTGGCCGTGATCCCCGTCGGCCCCAACGACTTCGGCCATCCGGTGCCCTGGGTGACGGATGTCCTGGAGGCGTCAGGCGCGGTGGTGGTGCGTACCGACCAAGCCGGCGACGTGGCGGTGGACCTCGGCGTCAGGCCGGACATGACTTCGGAACCGACCCCCTACCCCCGACCTCCTGCGCCGGTCGGCGGTACCTTCCCCCTCGCTTCGCTCCGGGGGACTAATCCCCTCCCCTTCGCTTCGCTCAGGCGTCTCCCCCATAAATCGGGGAGACGTCCCTTCTAACCTCGCCTCATGTCCCTCGTTCTCGGCGACACCGAGCTGCCTCTCGGTGACGTCACCCACGTCATGGGCGTGATCAACCTGTCGCCCGAGTCACGAAACCAGCACACGGTCGCCAACAGCATCACCGAAGCCGTCGCCATGGCCGACCGTTACCGCGGCTGGGGTGCCGCCATGATCGACATCGGCGGACAGTCGTCCCACTACGAGAACCCCACCATCGCCGCGACCGAGGAGATCGCCCGCGCCGTCCCGGCCATCGAAGCTCTGGTCGCCGAGGGCCACATCGTCTCGATTGACACCTGGAAGCCCGAGGTCGCCCGTGCCGCAGTCGATGCGGGCGCCGTCATCGTCAACGACACCGGTGGGCTGGCCGATCCGGAGATGCGGAAGGTGGTAGCAGCGTCGGGGGCGGCAGCCGTGGCCGTCTACGTCGAAGCCGCCAACCCGCACGAGGTGGGAGCTGTCGAGATCCGGGACGACAAGGCGGAACGGACGGCGGAAGGCTTTCGGCGCCTCCTCCCTGAGTTGGCCAACGAAGGTATCGACAATGTGATCATCGACCCGGGCATCGCACTCAACTACCGGGGCAACTACCTCGCTTACACCCGGATGCAGCTGCAAGTGATCGCCGAGACGGCTCGCTTCAAGGAGTTGGGGCGCCCCGTGTTGATCCCCATTCCCCGCAAGCCCGACCTCCATCGGGTCGTGGCCTACATCTCGCTGGCGCTCGAGCACGAGGCGGACATCATCCGGGTGCACGACGTCGAGGTGGCCTGCGACCTGGCCACCCTTTTCGGTCGGTCGGCACCGCTACCTTGAAGCCATGTCGCTCTTGATCGTCACCGGTCCCGCCGAAGGCGGCCCTGGCGAGCGCGAACGGATGCTGGCCCTGGCCGACAAGCACTTCGGGGACACCGAGGTGGAGCGGTCCCAGGTGGTCCGGGTCGACGTCCCGGGGAGGGGCGCCGGAGAGGGAGACGGAACCCTGCGTTCCGAGGTGGAGCCTTTGATTCCAGTGCTGCAATCGGGGTCGCTCTTCGGTGACCGTCAGGGGCTCCTGGTCGTCGACGCTCAGAACCTCCAGGTGGCAGAGGCGGAGGTGGTGGCGGGTCTCCTGGACGGGGCCGATCTGGCCACCAACGAGGTGGTGTTCCTGGTTGCCGGACGGCTTCCTTCGGCCCTGAACTCGGTGACCAAGGCGCGTGGGACGTCGGTGTCGGTGGCGAGGATGTGGGAGCGGGACGTGCCGAAGTGGATCGGTCCCGAAGCGAAGCAGCGGGGCCTGAAGCTCGAATCGGGGGCCGTCGAGGCTCTGGTCGCCCGGTACGGGACCGACACCGGCAGCATCAGCCGTGCCATGGATCAACTGGTCGAGGCCGGGGGGACCATCACCGAGAAGATGGTGCGTGACCGTTTCAAGAACCGACCTGACGAACCGCCGTGGCACATCACCGACGCCATCGGCAAGGGTGAGGTGGGGGAGGCCCTTCGTCGGTTGGCGGATTTCCTGGTCCATGGACACCCCCTGGTGTACCTGGCGACCCTGGAATCGGACCTGAAGCGCCGGACGCTGGCTTCGGCGGCACCGGATGAGGCGACATTCCGTGATTGGGTCGGCGGCGGCTCGGACCGTCAACTCTCCATCGTTTGGCAGCGCCGGAGCCGGATCAGGGAGAGTTCGTTACGACGTGCCCAGGAGGCGCTGTTGCGTGCGGACCGGGTGTTGAAGACCGAGCCTGAGGAGACTCACCGGGTGACGCTGGAGCGTCTCACTGTGGCCATGTGCCACTGGTATCGATAGACACGTCAGCACGTACTGGACTTGGGAACCCACCCCCTCGGCCCTGCGGGCCACTCCCCCACCAGTGGGGGAGAAGTCCTGTCGGTATCAGCTACCTGAGCTCGACTTGGCCAAACGCGACTTCTTGCGGGCGGCGGTCTTGGGGTGCAGCACGCCCTTGGCGACGGCCTTGTCGATCTTCTGCTGTGCCTCGCGGTAGGCGTCGGCGGCATCGTCGCCTTCGGCCCCTTGGGCCTTCTTGACGGAAGTCTTCAGGTCGCTCTTGACCGACTTGTTGCGGACGCGCCTCACCTCGTTCTGGCGGTTGCGCTTCTTCTGTGACTCGATGTTGGGCATGTGAACCCGTGAAAGTAGCAGTCCCCGGGCGGTATCTACAATGCTCGTGGCACCCGCCGGGTGCTCCCGAGTCCACCCAGAGACTGATGACCGATCAAGCGCGCATTCGCAACTTTTCCATCATCGCCCACATCGACCACGGCAAGTCGACGCTTGCCGATCGTCTGCTGGAGCGAACCGGTGCGGTGACCTCGCGGGAGATGCGGGAGCAACTCCTCGACACCATGGACCTGGAGCGCGAACGCGGGATCACCATCAAGGCGCAGACGGTGCGCATTCCGTATCGGGCGCAGGACGGTGAGGACTACATCCTCAACCTGATCGACACTCCGGGTCACGTTGACTTCTCCTATGAGGTGTCCCGGTCACTAGCTGCCTGTGAGGGTGCCCTCCTCATTGCCGATGCCGCCCAGGGTGTGCAGGCCCAGACCCTGGCGAACGCCTATCTGGCGATCGAGGCCGGCCTCGAAGTCATCCCCGCCATCAACAAGATCGACCTACCGGCGGCCGATCCGGAGCGGGTGGCCACCGAACTCGTCAACATCCTTGGCGGCGAGAGTGACTCGGTGCTCCGAATGTCGGCCAAGACCGGATCGGGCGTCGATGACCTATTGGAGGCGCTCGTGGCCCAGGTCCCGCCACCGTCCGGTGACGCCGAAGCTCCACTCCGTGCGCTCGTCTTCGACTCCTACTTCGACGCCTTCCGCGGCGTGGTTTGCTACATCCGCGTGGTCGACGGGCGGCTCGGGTCGGGAGACGCCATCAGGTTCATGGCCACTGGTGAGGCCCACGACGCTGCCGAGATCGGATACCTGACTCCGAAGGCGGTCCCGGTCGCCTCTATCGGCCCCGGCGAAGTGGCCTATTTGATCACCGGCGTCAAAGAGATCGACCGCATCAAGGTGGGCGACACCATCACTTCTTCCCGCCGCCCCGCTACGAAACCCCTGCCCGGGTACAACGAGCCCAAGCCGATGGTCTTCTCGGGTGTGTTCCCCACCGACGGCGACGACTACGAGAAGCTCCGTGAGGCCCTGGAGAAGCTGCGCCTCAACGATGCGTCGCTGAGCTGGGAGCCCGAGACGTCGAAGGCGCTTGGTTTCGGTTTCCGTGTCGGCTTTCTCGGCCTCCTCCACATGGAGATCGTGCGCGAGCGCCTGGAGCGGGAGTACGACCTCGACCTCGTTGCCACCGCGCCGTCCGTGGCGTACCAGGTGACACGCAACGACGGCACTGAGTTCACGATCAAGTCACCCCAGGACCTGCCCGAGCCCACCGAACGCCGCTCCATCGCCGAGCCGTATGTCAAGACCATGATCCTCAGCCCCACCGAGTTCGTGGGCCCGATCATGGAACTGGCGACAGGCCGGCGGGCCGCCGTCGGAAACATGAACTACCTCGGCCCCGAGCGGGTGGAGATGGACTTCGAGATCCCCCTCGCCGAGATCGTCTTCGACTTCTTCGACCTCCTCAAGTCGAAGACGAAGGGCTATGCCTCACTGGACTACGAGCCCTCCGGATACCGGGAGTCGGACCTGGTCAAGGTGGACATCCTCCTCAACGAGGTCCCCGTGGACGCGTTCTCCGCGATCGTCCATCGCGACAAGGCCTACGACTACGGCACCAAGATGACGGGACGCTTGCGAAATCTGATCCCACGTCAGCTCTTCGACGTGCCCATCCAGGCTGCAATTGGAGGGCGTGTGATCAGTCGGGAGACGGTCAAGGCACGTCGGAAGGACGTCACTGCGAAGTGCTACGGCGGCGACATCAGTCGCAAGAAGAAGCTCCTCCAACGCCAGAAGGAGGGCAAGAAGCGAATGAAGATGGTGGGTTCGGTCGAAGTGCCGCAAGAAGCATTCGTCGCCGCCCTCCGGGTGGACGACGACGGATGACGCCGGCTGAGGCCGACGGCCTGGCGTCGGCGCCGGCCGCTTACGTCCACATCCCGTTTTGTGCCCGGGTCTGCCCTTACTGTGACTTTGCCGTGGTCGCCGGAAAGGACGACCTGGCAGGCCGATATGTCGAGGCGGTCGTTGCCGAGATCGCACGTTCGGAGCCGTGGCTTCCTCTCCAGTCGGTCTACT